>JBGPOC010000239.1:0-3990 GCA_041487825.1 Candidatus Dormibacteraceae bacterium
CCTCGACTCCCCATGAGACATTCGTCGGGCTGAACGTGTGCGTTCGGCGCCGCTTGAGGCAGTTCGCGGTCGGGACGAGCAGCGTGTAGACGGCGCGCGCGTACGCGAGGTTGCCGGCGATGAACTGCCGGCAGACCTCGGTGATGCCGTGCTCGGCGCCGTCGTCGCCGAAGACGTTCCGTCCGCCGTCGTCGAGCAGGCTGACGTGCGCGTGGTTCCCCGAGCCGGCCAGCCCCGCGAAGGGCTTGCCCATGAACGTCGCGCAGTAACCGTGCGCATGAGCGAGCTCCTTGACGGCGTTCTTGAAGCTGAAGCACAGGTCGGGCCCGGCCATTCCCTTCGCAGCGAACGCGGCCGGCTTCGCCTTGGGAGCGGTGCTCATCTCGCGCGTCGTCACCAACATCCGGGAGGCGCAGCCCGACCGGCCGGGCGTGGGCGCCGAGATGCTGGTGGGGATCCGCTGGCTCGTCTCACATCCGCCGATGCGGACGCTCGCGCTCACCATCTTCACCTTCAACATCACGTACGGGGCAGCGTGGTCGGTGCTCGTGCTGTACGCCGGCGAGCGACTGGGCATGAATGAGGTCGGCTTCGGTCTCCTGACCACGGCCGTGGCGGTCGGCGGGGTCGTCGGGATCGCGTCCTACGGCCGCCTGGAGCGACGGTTCTCGCTGGCCGACATCATGCGAGTCGGGCTGCTCATCGAGACGGGCACGCACCTGGTGCTCGCCCTGACGACCTCGCCCGTGGTCGCGCTCGCGACCCTGGTAGTCTTCGGCGGCCACGCGTTCGTATGGGGCACCACCTCGACCGTCGTCCGTCAACGCGCTGTCCCCGACGTCATGCTTGGCCGCGTTGGTGGTGTCTACCGCGTCGCCATCATGGGCGGGCTGGTGGTCGGCACGCCGCTCGGCGGCGTCCTCGCGAGGACATTCGGGATCACGGCCCCGTTCTGGTTCGCCTTCGTGGGCTCCGCGGTGCTCGTCGCGATCCTGTGGCGCGAGTTCGATCACATCGTCCACGCGGGCGAAACATGAACGTGAACGACCGAAATGGCTGAGGTGTTGCTGTTCCATCACGCGCACGGGCTGACGTCCGGTGTCCGCGACTTCGCCGAGCGGCTCAGTGCACTTGTCCGGCGGGCCAGACAGTCGTACTCTTACCGGTAAGAAGGAGAGTCACTGCCATGCGAATCACGTCAAAGGGGCAGGTCACGATCCCGCAGGGAATCCGCGAGCAGACCGGGCTGCTCCCGAACACGGAGGTCGATTTCATCGTCGATCGAGGCGCCGTCCGAATCGTGAAGACGCGGACCGGCCGGCGGCCAACCAGGGGTGAAGCAGCCCTCACCGCCCTTCGGCGGCGCTCGGGCGCGGTGTCGATGACGACCGACGAGATCATGGCGCTTACACGCGGAGACGAATGAGCGCCGTCCTCGTCGACAGCAACGTCCTGCTGGACGTCGCCACCCACGATCCAACCTGGGGCAATTGGTCGAGCGAGGCGCTGGCACGTGCGGCGGACGAGTCGATCCTGGTCGTGAACGCCTTGATCTACGCCGAGGTGTCGATCGGTTTCTCGACGATCGAGGATCTCGAGACCGCCTTACCAACCAACCTCTACCGGCGCGAGGATCTTCCCTACGAGGCAGCATTCCTCGCCGGCAAGTCCTTCCTCGAGTATCGACGCCGAGGCGGCACGAAGCGCTCCCCGCTGCCTGACTTCTACATCGGGGCGCACGCCGCGGTCGCGGGACATCGACTCCTCACGCGCGACGCGACGCGCTACCGAACCTACTTCCCCAAGCTCGACCTCATCGCGCCGCCCGATCAGCGGGGCGGCGACGTCGACTCCGGGGCCGTTGGTTCGTGAGCATGTCGGCGATTCGTGGAGCGCTCGCACCGGGCCGACGGAGAAGGCCGCCTCCCAGGAACACTTCATCGACCTGTGCCGGATGCTCGGCGAGCCGACGCCCAACGAAGTGGATCCGACCGGCCCGATCGCGCTCCATCAAGCACTTCTCAAGGTGATCCGCGGGCGCCTGACCGAGGTTCCGTGCGAATGTCAGGCATGAAGGTGAATGCAATGCTCCGACGCTCCGCCTTCATCCTGCCCGTCCTCCTGATTTCGTCATTTCTCGTCGTATCTCTCCTCGCCAAGCCGGCAACAACCGCGGACGGCTCGCTCGGCGATCACTCATTCCCGCCAACAACCGCGGACGGCTCGCTCGGCGACCGCTCATTCCCGGCAACAACCGCGGACGGCTCGCTCGGCTACCGCTCATTCAAGGATGCCTCGAATGGCTCGATGCTCACCGTCGCCCTGCAGGATGCCGGCGCAAACCAGGGAAAGTTTCAGTTCGCGGTCACCGGAGCGGGGTTGTTCTGGCCGAGGGACAGGGCCACAGTGACCGTGAATAGCGACAACTCGGTCGTCGTGGGTTACGACGGGCCTGGCTTCGCCGACACACAGGCGGTGATCGATTCTGCCTTTGGCCACCATCAGCGGTCGGGCGAGGCCCTGCCGGTGACGGTCCGTCTCGAGGCACAGGTCAATCCAGACGGCATTACGGCTTCGGCCCGGCTCTGGGTGAATGGTGTCCTCTACGCTCTGAACGACCAGCGGCCGACCCTGGACGCCGACGCTGACCTTCTGACCATCCTCGGTGCGTTCCAGTCGCAGGACTGGGCGGTGGTCTACAGCTGGACCTACTCGGGCGTCCGATCCGAGATGACCGAGACCGAATTCGTCGCCGCCAGTACCCAGGCATTTTCGGCCGATGGGAGCGTGGTCCATGCCACGAGAACGGGGCCGGTGTCGTACGCAACGACCGGTGCCGGCTTCGACACAGCCACCGCCCGGGTGGCACTTACGATGTCGTCAGGTCGGATCGTGAATGCAGACGCAAGCCTCATCTGGGAGGACGGTCGCTGGGCACTGTTGTCCATCGCGCCTGGACCTTGACCCTCGCGGTCATCGCGACGGTTGTGATCACATCTGATTCGTGCACCGGCAGAAACTCGATACACTGTAGGCGCACGTTTGCCCCGGACTGAGTCCGGGGCAGCTGAAGACAGCACGTGGTCATCGGGCAAGCAGATGCCCATGGGTGGACTGAATGAGCTACTGGATCACCAGCCTCGGGCTCATCGCATTCGGCGTGGTCGGGATGTTCAGCATCGGACGGCCGTTCTTTGTGGTCGGCATCGCCATGCTGATCCTGGGCCCGCTGCGCAGCCGCCCCGCGCTGTACTGGCCGCCGCTCGTGGCCGTGATCGCCTACAACGTGGGCTGGTGGGCGATTGCCCCGATGTACTGCACCGCGACGCAGGCCGTCGGAGGAGCCGCAGCAACGGTCTGTTCCAGTCTGACCGGGATCAACTACTCGGGTTCGGGGATCTACAACCCATCTCTCGAGCCGGCCAACCAGGCCGGCCTCCTCCTGGCGGTTGTCGCATTCGTGGTCGTGCTCGCGGCGATCCTGTGGAAAGGTAGACCGAATCGGGTTGCACCCAGCGCGTGACCGCGCTCGCTATGCCAGATATCGAACTCATTCGAGAGCCGTCGAGGACCCCATCGTGCAGACACGGATCATCGAGATCGTCGAACGTCTGGTTCAGGGGTGAGCACGGTTCTGCATTCCGGCCTCGCCGCCGGACGTTGGCTCGAGCTGACCCTGTTGGAGCAACTCGCAAACATCGGCAGCGAGGTTGGTCGCGCCACACGTGCCAAGTCGCTCGGTAACGATCAACGGTTCGCCAATGCCCTGGATCGATCGCTTGAGCTATTCGACCTGACCATTGCTGACGACCGCTGGCGGTATCGTCGCCGCGAGATCGCTCGAGCGCGCGAGGTCGTCTGTGATTTCCTGGTGGGCGATAACGCCTATGGCTCGACCGCCGGATCGCTGGATCGATATTTCCTGCCTTACGCGATCGCAGCCCGACGCAATAGATAACACGGGGAGGGGAGTGCGGCCCAGACCCTGAC
>JBGPOC010000240.1:0-3980 GCA_041487825.1 Candidatus Dormibacteraceae bacterium
ATGACCGCCACGCCCGCGGGGCCGTAACCCTCGTAGCGGATCTCCTCGAGCCGCTCGCCCGCCAGCTCGCCGGTCCCACGCTTGATCGCGTTCTGGATCTTGTCGGTGGGCATGTTGATCTCGCGGGCTTTCTGCACGGCAAGACGGAGGCGGAAGTTGCCGTCAACGCTCCCTCCCCCCTCCTTGGCGGCGATCAGGATCTCGCGGCTAGCCCGTGTGAAGGCCTGGCCGCGCTTGGCGTCGACGATCGCCTTCTTGTGCTTGATCCCGGCCCACTTGGAATGACCAGACACTCAGTCGAGACCTCCGAACATGCTTTCGATGATTTTAATTCACTTCAGGAGGACATGCCTTCGACGGGCGGAGATGGTGTCTCCGGCTGTCGGCGCAGGCGAGCTCTCCTCGACCTTCACGCCGTTCTTGCGGACGCCGCCCTGCTTCAGCAGGCGCCGCGCGTCATTGCCGCTGGTCGCGATGCCGGTGGCAACCAGCAGGCTGACGTAGTCGGACGATCCGGCGATCGTGTGCTCTTCTTTCTCGTCGGGAATCTGCTTCTTGACGAACTGGCTCACAAAAGCCGCCTCCGCAGCTGCGGCCGCATGTTCCCCGTGAAGTCGCTTCACGAGCTGGCGGGCCAGCCCGCCCTTCGCGTCCCGAGGCCTCATCGCGGAGAGCGCCTCGATCTCCGGCACACTCAGTCCTGAAACCAGGCGCAGGTACTTCTCGGTCAGGCGATCGGGAATCGACATCGTCTTCCCGTAGATCTGCTCTGGCGCTTCGCTGATTCCGATGTAGTTGCCCAGCGATTTCGACATCTTCTGCTCGCCGTCGAGACCCTCGAGGAGCGGGAAGACCGCGATGTCCTGCGGGTCCTGGCCGTAGGCCTTCTGGATCTCCCGGCCAAACAGCAGGTTGAAAAGCTGGTCGGTCCCACCGATCTCGACGTCGGCGCGAACTGCGACCGAGTCGTAGGCCTGGTTGAACGGGTAGAGGATCTCGTGCGCGCCGATCGGCGTTCCGGCCTTGATTCGATCGGCGAAGTCCTCCCGCTGCAAGACCTGCTGAAGCGTGGCCTTCCCCATCAGACGCAGCACGTCGGCGGCGCCCATCGCACCCAGCCACTCCGAGTTGCTGCGAACCTCGGTGCGATCTCGATCGAGCACCAGGTAGATCTGTTCGAAGTATGTCTTCGCGTTCGCGTCGATCTGCTCGCGCGTCAGCATCGGCCGCGTCTCGCTGCGCCCGCTCGGGTCGCCGATCATCGCCGTGTAGTCGCCCACGATGAGCACGACCACGTGGCCGTCGTCCTGGAACGCTCGCAGGGCGTCGAGCACGACCAGGTGGCCGACGTGAAGGTCCGGCGCGGTCGGATCCAGCCCAAGCTTCACGCGCAGCCTCTCGCCCGCCTTCAGGCGCCAGCGCAGGTGATCTTCGACGTGGATCTCAACCGCCCGCTCGCGCAGGCGCTCGAACAGGTCGGAGCTCACGCTAGTGTCCTCGAGGGGACACTAGCTGACCGGGCTTTGACTGAAGTAGATCTGCGGGTCGGTTGGGAGTGCGAGCTGGAAGATGATCGTGATCGGCTTGCCGATGGCGGAGGTGAGCGGCACCGCGACGTGGGAGCCCTGGACCGCATTGCGGATCGACTGCTGCAACGGGTCGAGCGCGCCTCCCCCGAACGGGTTGCCGGCCGCCTGCAGCTCGTACGTGACCAGCACCGAGAGCATCACCGCCGTCGCGACACCGATCGCGACTCCGAGCACACGGTTGAAGACGAGCGCGCCGACCTGGATCTGACTGTTGGCCAGCTGGGCTGCCGCTTCGACGATGACCATGGTGGCGATCACGATTCCAAAGAACCCGTAGATCCGCGCGTCGGGGGTCTCCAGGTTGGAGGACTGCTGCATGATGCCTCCGGCCTGGAGGCCCATGTTGGTGGCGCCCACGAACGCCAGGTAGACGGCGACCACGCCGATTAGCCTGCGAAGCAGGCCGCTGAAGAAGCCGAGCGCGCCATAGCCGATGACGAGCACGATCGGCAGCGCGTCGAGCCAGGTCATTCGCGGAACCTCGCGCGGTGCCGTCGTTCCAGTGCCAGCCGTATCTCCGTCATCACCTTGTCCACTTCGGCGTCCGTCAGGGTGCGCTCGGGGCTCCTGAAAGTCAAGGCGAGCGCGACACTCTTGTGCCCGTCGGGAACCTGCGGGCCATGGTATTCGTCGAAGGCGCGCACGAGCTCCAGGAACTCACCGCCCGCTTCATTGATCGTCGCCTGGAGGGAGCCGGCGGCGACGTGGTCTTCGACCACCACCGCCAGGTCGCGCTCGATGGCCGGGAACCGGGGAAGCGACCGGGCACGAGGAGCCTGCGAGGCGGCGACCACCGGTTCGAGATCAATTTCGATCCCCACGAGGCGACCTTCAACCCTGGCCGCAGCGAGCACCGTCGGGTGCAGCTCACCGATGTAACCGAGCTGGCGCCCATCCATGACGACCGCCGCGCAGCGCCCGGGATGGAAGAGCTCGGCCGCGGCGCGCTGATATGTGCAGGGCGGAGCCCCGAGCGCGACGAGGCAGGCATCGAGCACCGACTTCATGGCGTAGAAAGCCTGGCGTCCGGTTTCGGCGCTGAACCCGGCGCTCGCGACGGCGGCAAGGCGGAGGGGCTCCGCCGGCTGTGCGGTCTTGTCGCCGACCGGAGCCATGAAGGCGCTGGCGATCTCGTACACCCGGATGTCTGCGCGACCGCGATCGCGATTGAGCGCGACGACGCCGACGAGCGATGGCACCAGCGAGGTGCGAAGGGTGTCCATGTCGTCGCTGAGGGCGTTCGATACGCGCATCGCGTGGGCCGCGACCCGCAGGCTCTCCAACATGCGGCCCGACACGAGCGCGGGGTTCCATGTCTCGTTGAAACCGGCCCCGGCGAGCACCTCACGCGCCACGTCGAGACGCCGTCCAAGGCTGGGTACGGACGGATTCCAGCTGTCGCGGCGACGTCCAGGCAGCGTCGGCGGAACGCGGTCGTAGCCATAGACGCGCCCAACCTCCTCGACGAGGTCTTCCGGGAGGGTGACGTCGAGGCGAAACACCGGCGGAAGCACGTCCCACTCGCCGTCCTCGAGCGCGCGCACGTGGACGTTGAGGCGCTTCAGGATCGACTCGGCTTCCTCGAGTGGTACGTGCACGCCGAGCACCTCGTCCACCAGTGCAGGGCGAAGTCTCACCCGCACCGGTTCCTGGGGGTGCGGATACACGTCCGCCCACTCGCGATGCACCCTGCCTCCCGCAAGCTCCGCGATCAGGGAGGCGGCGCGCCGAGCCCCGGCGAGCGCCAGCTCCGACGGAAGTCCCTTCTCGAACCGCGCCGAGGCCTCGGTCCGAAGGCCGAGCTCACGCGCTGTCTGCCGGACGCTCGGACCGCTGAAGGTCGCGGCCTCGAGGACGATGTCGGTGGTGGCGCCGGTCACCGAGCTCTCCTCGCCGCCGATGATCCCGGCGATGGCGACCGGCCGGTGTCCATCGGCGATGACGAGCATGTCGGCGGTCAGGTCGCGTTCCACACCGTCGAGGCACAGGATCCGCTCGCCCGCTCGGGCGCGGCGAACGTGGATCTCCGGCAACCCGTGCCGGCCGGCCCCGGCGAGCTTGGCCAGGTCGAAGACGTGCAGCGGTTGCGCATACTCGAGCAGCACGTAGTTGGTGATGTCGACCACGTTGTTGATCGGGCGCACGCCGCAGGCACGCAGGCGGCGCTGAAGCCACTCCGGGCTGGGTCCGACCTTCACCCCTTTGATGACCCCTCCGATGTAGCGGCTGCAGAGCTCGGGATCGTCGATGGAGACGCTGACGAGGTCGCGGCCCGGCGGATCGGCAGTGCCGGTGAACGCCGGCATGAAATCGCGCTTCATCGGTCGATCCAGGCCCGCCGCAAGCTCGCGAGCCACGCCGAGGTGGCCCATGCAGTCGGGCCGGTTGGAG
>JBGPOC010000241.1:0-3970 GCA_041487825.1 Candidatus Dormibacteraceae bacterium
ATTCCAGGGCTGGAGTTCATCCATCCCAGGCTGACCACCGTGCACGTTCGTATGGCGGAGCTCGGCGCCGCCGGGGTCGCGCGACTGCTGCGACTCCTCGACGGCGACGGCAAGGACACGCGCACGCAGGTCCACCCAGTGGAGCTGGTCGTCAGAGAGAGCACCGCCATGCTCAAGAAAGTTCGTCAGGCCGGGTAGCTTCAGGCTGGAGCCGCAAGAGGAGGGGGCGATGGCGTACGACAGGAAACAGGGTCAGCACCAGGTCGCGCAGTCGAGCCGGCCGGACTACCGCCTGGAAGTCGGTCACGCCGAGGTCCCGGTGGGCACGCAGCGCACGTTCTCGGTGCTGGACGCGGAGCGCGCGGCTACCCTGAGAGCCTGGACCTCGACCCTGATCCCAGCCGGCGGCCGGCGGCCTGACGCGGGCAGCGTGGGCGCCGCCGAGTACATCGACGCCACGGTGCTCAAGGTCCCGTCGATCCGGCCCGCGCTCCTGCAGGGGATCGACGAAGTCGAGAGGACGGCGCGAGAGAGCACTGGTCGCGCCTTCACCGAGTGTGACGCTCAAGAGCGAGAGAGCGTGCTGCGCCAGTTCCAGGCGGGCGACGACAGCGACGCATTCAACATGGTCAGCGACTTCACATACGAGGCGTACTACGGCCACCCGGAGGTGCTGGCCGCGATGGAGGCCGAGAACGGGTGGCGCGGCACCGCCCCGATGACCGGCAGCGTGATGACCCCATTCGACCCGACGCGGCTGGGGCGCGTCATCTCGATGCCCCCGCTTTACCGGGTCGTTCCGGCCGGCAAAGGAGCGAAGAGATGAGCCGCGAGCCCGACGCGGACGTGCTGGTGATCGGGTCGGGGGCCGCCGGGGCTGCGCTGTGCAAACGGCTCTCGGAGAAGGGCGCCAGGGTCGTGTGCCTCGAGCAGGGCGACTGGGTGGATCGCGAGCGGCTGCCGAAGGCCCACGTCGACTGGGAGGTTCGGGGCCGACGGTTCTGGGCCGCCAACCCCAATGTGCGGCGCTGGCCGGCCGACTACCCGGTGAGCAGCGAGGGCGAGGACCCGGTCGACGTGTACATGTACAACGCGGTGGGCGGCAGCCAGGTGGGCTTCGCAGGCAACTACTGGCGCATGGCCCCCTCCGACTTCCGCGTCCATACGCTGGACGGGGTCGGCGTCGACTGGCCCCTCGACTACGAGGAGCTCGAGCCGTACTACAGCATCAATGATGCGGAGATCGGCATCGCCGGCCTGGCCGGCGATCCATGCGGGCCCCCAAGGGATCCGCTGCCAAATCCGCCGGCGCCGATCGGCCGGCCCGGCGCGCTGCTGGTCGAGGCGTACGAGAAGCTCGGCTGGTACTGGTGGCCCACCGAGCAGTCCATCACCACCCACGCTTACCGTGGCCGGCCGGCCTGCTCCAACCGAGGCTGGTGCACGTTCGGTTGTCCGCAGGGATCTCTTTCGACCGCCGACCTCACCTACTGGCCCGGCGCGCTCGAGAACGGCGTCGAGTTGCGGACGAATGCACGCGTGCGCGAGATCGTCATCGGGCGGGACGGCCGCGCGGTGGGCGCTCGCTACTACGACAGCACGGGTGCGCTCAGGGAGGCTCATGCCGCTGTGACGGTCGTCGCGTGCGGCGGGCTGGGCACGCCACGCCTTTTGCTCCTCTCGTCATCGCCAGCCCACCCTGACGGGCTCTGCAACTCGAGCGGCCTCGTCGGGAAGAACCTGATGGTGCACGTGCAGAGTTTCGCGAGCGGCCTCTTCGACGAGCCCGTGGAGGGCTGGAACGGGACCTGGGGCGGCACCGTCGCGACGCGCCAGTTCTATGAGACAGACCCGGCGCGCGATTACGTGCGCGGATTCATCATGAGCGGCTGCCGGGGCTGGTCACCGCTCAACCTGGCGCTGCAGATCGCACCGTGGGGCTCGGGGCACCACCAGGCCTTCGACGAGCGCATCAACCACGAGGTGTCGATGTACATGTGCGGCGAGGACCTGCCCGAGGAGACCAATCGCGTCGAGCTCGATTGGTCCCACCTCGACGGTTTCGGCATGCCAGGGGTGCGCACGCAGCATGAGCTCAGCGAGAACAGCCGGCGGCTTGGCCGCGACATGATCGCGCACGCCCACCAGGTGCTGGAAGCAGCCGGAGCCAAAAGCGTTCGCGATTTCGGCCTCGCGCCGATCTGGGGATGGCACCTGCTCGGGACCGCCCGGATGGGAGACGATCCCAAGACGTCTGTCGCCGACCGCTTCAACCGCGCCCACGAAGTACCCAACCTCTTCATCGCGGACGGCAGCAGCATGCCGACGAGCGCCGGCGTGAACCCGAGCGCGACGATCCAGGCCCTTGCGCTTCGATGCGCCGACCACATCTGGGAACGCCGGCGCGACTGGACCCGCGCAAGCTGAGGCGATGTCAAACCTCGCGGAGCCGACATTCACCGACGTTCTAGCCGCGGCTGCGCGCATCAGGCCACATCTGGACCCCACGCCGCTCCGCCGCTCAGACGCTGTCAGCGAGATGCTCGGTATGGACGCCTACCTGAAGCACGAGTTCCACCTCCCGACCGGAGCATTCAAGGTCCGCGGCGGAGTCAACCTCATCTCGCAGCTGAGCGATGACGAGCGCAGGGCCGGGGTCATTGCGGCGTCGACCGGCAACCACGGCCAGTCGGTCGCATACGCGGCCAGGCTCTTCGGCGTCAAAGCCACCATCTGCGCGCCCGAGACTGCGAACCCAGCCAAGGTCGATGCCATGAGAGAGCTGGGGGCCATGGTCAAGCTGGTCGGCGCGAGCTTTGACGAAGCACGCGTGGCCTGCGAACGTCTCGCGGCTGCGGAAGGCTACCGCTACATCCATTCCGGTGACGAGCCGCTGCTCATCGCCGGCGTCGGGACGCATACGCTCGAGATCCTCGTCGAGCAGCCGAAGATCGAAGTCATCATCGTTCCGATCGGGGGCGGCAGCGGAGCGGCCGGCGCGTGCATCGCCGCCAAGGCGATCAACGCAGAGATCACCGTCATCGGGGTCCAATCGGAGGCTGCGCCCGCGGCCTACCTCACCTGGCGCGAAAAGCGGCCCGTCGAGGTGGTGGCCAAGACCTGGGCGGAGGGACTCGCGACAGGCACCTCCTTCGAGCTCCCGCAACGGATCATGCGGCGACTTCTCGACGACTTCGTCCTGGTCGGCGAGGAGGCGATCACCGACGCGGTGCGGGTCCTGCTGGCCAGGACAAGGCTCCTGGTCGAAGGTGCGGGCGCGGCGCCCCTGGCCGCAGCGCTGGCGTTAAAGGACCGCCTTAAGGACCGTCGTGTCGCGCTGATACTTTCGGGCGGCAACATCTCGATCCCGCAACTGAAAGCGGTGTTGAAGGACGGCTGACGACTGTCAGCGCGAGTCTCAGGCGCTGCTGCGCCCTGTCTTGGCCCCACCCAGGTACTTGTCAGGGTCCTTGTCGAAATTTGCCTTGCAGCCCGGCGAGCAGAAGTAATAGGTCTCGCCCTTCAGAACTGATTTGAGATCCGTGTGGTCCGGGTCGACACTCATTCCGCAGACGGGATCGATCGCCGATTGGTGTCCGTTCATTTCCCCTCCAGCTGTCGTTTGTTGATGACTGAGAATGCCCGCATCCGATTGTGACGAACCGACCTCGACCTTCGGTTCCACGACTCTGCCTCCGGAAACGGCGACCGCGGGCCGGACTCGGAAGCCACGGAGTCGGTTGGAGTTCGTGACGACGGAAAGCGAGCTGAGCGCCATCGCGCCGGCCGCGATCATCGGGCTCAGGCGCAGTCCCAGGAACGGGTAGAGGATCCCGGCGGCGATCGGGATTCCGATCACGTTGTAGCCGAAGGCCCAGACCAGGTTCTGGCGGATGTTGCGCATGGTGGCGCGGCTGAGCTGGATTGCGGTGACGACTCCTGTGAGCGCCCCGGAGATCAGCGTGATGTC
>JBGPOC010000242.1:0-3969 GCA_041487825.1 Candidatus Dormibacteraceae bacterium
CCACTCACCCGCCGCGACTGGAGGTGTATGGAGGTGACTCGAATGGTGCCGCACTGTATGTATAGGTCCTGTTTCTCGAGCAATACGGTAGTGTGAGGACGTATGTCCTCCCCCGCGGAACCCCCACCTGTTAGCTGCCGCGCCTGGAGGTGTTTGGAATGGACTTGCGGGGTGCCGGCCGGAGTGAATCCGGCCTGGAGCTCCACCAAAGGTCTATCTATCAGTGTTGTGCGGCGTAGATCCAGGTGAAGCCGATCACCAGCGCCACGACGAGGACGAAGAACAGCAGCTCGACCCGGATCGCGAGCCTCACCATGCGCCGCGCGCGACGAGTGCGCGCGCCACAGCGTTCGCAGTAGGCAGCGCCGGGAACCAGCTCGGCGCCGCACGCATCGCACGCCACCTGCACCTGCTGCATTCATCTGAGTATGTAGTGTTTGGGCCGTGGAACTCGAGGAGGAGATGTCACCCGCCGATGCGGTGCTGCTGATGGGCTCGGTGCCCGAGCGCATCGGCGATCTCGTCTACGGGCTCGACGAGACCCGCCTTCGGTACCGGCATGGTCCTGCGTTCCCGACCCTCGGCGGCCTGATCTTCCACCTGCTCGATTCCGGGTCCAAAGTCGACGCGCTCTTGCGACGCGCTCACCTCGACGGTCTCGCCACTGCCGACATCCGGGCGACCATCGACCCTGGCCACGATCTGGACCTGGACCGTCCCTTGCAAGAGGCGATCGAGGATTTCGCGCGCGTACGCCGCCGCACCGTCGACCTCCTCCACGGCTGGGGGAAGAGCGAGTGGGAGCGCGTCATCTCGGACCCGCGGGGCGGCAGCCCCACCCTTCTGGACGTCTGTCGGATGGTGACCCGGCACGAGATGGCCCACATCTCCCAGATCCGCAACCTGACGGTCCTCCTACCCGAGCCGCTGGACCTGGGCCCGCAGCGCCCGACGTCGTAGCGATTCGTCCGCCGGACGTTCTCGGCGACAATTCGGTGGTGGCCATCAACGGGGACGATCCCCAAGCAGCCGCCCCGGAACCGCCTGGACCGACGGAGGGCGGCCCCGAACCGAGCCCAAGACCGGCCCGTTCCAAGCGGAAGCGCAAGTCCGGGCGGTCGGAGGGGCGATCGTCCCAGTACTGGATGGTCGTGACCTCCCCCGAAAACTTCCGCAAGACTCGCGAGCTCGGCTTCACCATCCAGGGCCTCAAGAGCCGCCACCGGCGCAGGGTCGAAACCATGCGGGTGGGAGACCGGATGCTGTACTACGTGACGGGCCGGATGGCGTTCTCGGCCACGGTCACCGTCGCCTCGCCGATGTACGAGGACCACACGCCGATCTGGCGCTCGGCTCGCCGCGACGAGGACTACCCGTGGCGCGTGCACATCCGTCCGGATGTCGTGCTCGAGGAAACCGACTGGATCCCCGCAAAGGAGCTCGCCTACCGTCTCGACTACGTCCGAAAGTGGCCACCAGAGCACTGGACGCTGGCATTCCAGGGACATATCCACGCTCTACCGCGCAACGACTTCGCCATCGTCGAGGACGAGATCGCTCGCAGCTCACGCCGCAGGAAGCCCCTGGCCGGCTGAGCGAATTGCACGCCCTGTCGGAGCTCTATCGATTCCATTTCAAGAGCGAACGGCGTGAGCGCCTGTTCCTCGCTTCGATCGGCTTTCTGGTCACGTTCGGTGTCGTCCGCGCCATCACCCACATGATCAGGGCGGGCGTCGGACCCTTCCAGAACGTCACCACCGGTGGGCTTCACATCCATCACCTGGTGTGGGGAATCCTCATCCTGCTGCTGGTCGGCTACCTGTGGCTCATCCAGGTGGGTACCGGTGAGTCCCCGGCCCCGACCTGGTTCTCGCGAGCCACGGCGGTCGCTTACGGGATCGGGGCGGCGCTGACCCTCGACGAGTTCGCCCTCTGGTTGAACCTGCAGGATGTCTACTGGGGGGGGCCGGGGCGCGAAAGCATCGACGCGGTCGTAATTTTCGCCGCACTGCTCTCGGTCGGCATCTGGGGCGGCCCATTCTTCGGTGCCGCGGCCAGGGAGCTTTTCAAGCTCCTACGCTGGCGAACCTGAGGTGTCACAAACCACGTGGCGACGGTGCTTGATCATTGGTGGGCGTCAACCTGGAGGCGGCCTCTGAGGCCGGCAGGCGACATGGAACCGTGAAGTCGAACGAAGAGTCGTTCGAAGCACTGTTCGCGGCCGAGTATGCGCGCGTTGCCGGCATCGCCAACCGCGTGCTGGTGGACCCGCACGAGGCTGAGGACGTGGCCCAGGAGGTTTTCATCGACTTCAACCGGCTGCATTCGGCGAGCGCGCCGTACGCCGCCGCCTGGCTCTATCGGGCCGCCGCCCACAAGGCTCTGAACCGGGTGCGAGGCCGGCGGCGTCGCGAGCGTCGCGAACTGTCGCAAGCGACCGAGGAGGGCGCTCGCACCATGGACCCACAGCACGTGCTCGAAGTGAGCGAAGACCGTCGACAAGTTCGTCAAGCGCTAGCTCGCCTGGCGCCCAAACCCGCCACGGTGCTGGTCCTCAGGGCCAGCGGTCTCAGTTACGCCGAGGTGGCGCAGGCGCTCGGAGTCGGTATTGGACAGATAGGAACACTGTTAAGGCGCGCGGAAGCCGCGCTGCGCAAGGAGGTCACTCGTGGCTCATCTCTCTGACGGAACACTTCGCCGCAAGTTCGACGACGAGGGCTCGCTGACCGGTTCGGACGCCGCGCACTACGCGGCATGCGCCGACTGCCAGGCGCGCTACACCGTGCTGGCGGACGACGCGCGAGCCGTGGCCGGCGTGCTCGCCGTGCCGGACATGAAGGTCGATGTCGCGGCCGCGTTCAACCGCGTCCGCTCGGCCCAGGCCGCGCAGCCGCGATTTGGCTTCCGGCTGCCGATCCTGCGCCCGGCGTCTCGCCCGATCATGGGCACGCTGGCCGCCGCCGCCGTGATCGTCGCGCTGGTCATCACCGGCGTGGCCCAGGGCGCCCTCGACTTCTTCCACCCCAAGTCGGTGCAGACGGTCCCCGTCAAGGTCGCCGACCTGCAGTCGCTCTCGGGCCTCAGCGCGTACGGCACCTTCGCCTGGACCACCAAGCCCGAGCCGCAGCTCGTCACCAGCGCCGCCCAGGCGGCGGCGGTGTCGGGTCTCCACGTCCCGGTCACCGGCACGCTGCCGTCCGGTGTCTCCGCAACCGTCACCTACGCGGCCATGCCGGCTGCGGTCGGCGTGTTCAAGTTCGACGCTGCCATGGCCGCAGCGGCCGCCGCCAAGGCGGGCAAGCCGCTGCCGAAGATGCCGGCCGGCATGGACGGCTCGACTCTGACCGTGACCGTCGGACCCGCGGTGATCGAGGTCTTCGGAAACCTGGACGCGGGCGCTGCATCCGGCTCGACCCAGCTCAACCTGCCGCAGCTGGTCGTCGGCGAGTCGACCGCACCGGTCGTCACGTCGAGCAGCGTCACCACCCAGCAGCTCGAGAACTACCTGCTCTCACAGCCAGGCGTATCGCCGCAGCTCGCCGCCGCGATTCGGGCGATCAAGGACCCCAGCACCACCCTGCCCATCCCGATCCCGGTCGAGTACGCAACCTCGACCTCGGTGCGGGTCCAGGGCGTCGGTGGCGTGGCCCTCGGTGACAACACGGGCCTCGGCGCAGGGGTGATCTGGATCAAGGGCGGTGTCGTCTACGGAGTCGCGGGCACGCTCAAGCAGAGCCAGGTGCTGGACATCGCCAACCACCTTCACTAGAAGGTCGGTATAGCCTGCACTCGTGGCTGACGTAGCCGAGATATCAACAGCGGCCACTCCGGAAGGGGTGGCCGCCGGTTCACCTGCCCTCCACACCGTGGAGCTCTCGAAACGCTTCGGGTCCACGGTCGCGCTCGCGGGCCTGTCGATGACGGTGCCGCGCGGCGAGGTCTTCGGATTCCTCGGACCGAACGGCGCCG
>JBGPOC010000243.1:0-3957 GCA_041487825.1 Candidatus Dormibacteraceae bacterium
CCAGGTAAGGGCCCTAGTAGACCACTAGGTTGATAGGCCGGAGGTGTAAGAGCAGCAATGCTTTGAGCTGACCGGTACTAATAGCCCGAGGGCTTGTTCACCTATAACTCACTCTTCAGCTCGCCGAGCGCGCGCAGGGCGCGCTCAAACTGAGGAGTCATGACACACGTCAAACGGATCCAGTGCATGAAGGGCACCTGGAGACACTCATAGACCTGATTCGGTTGTCGATAAGTTCCGCGCGCCCTGCTGGGGCGACCCTTATATTGCGAGGACTGCCACCACCAGATCACGACCCGAACCTCGACCGGCACTGGTCGGCGCGCGCCCTCGAACTGGCGCTGCAGGCCGACTATCGGACGAGCCCGAATCCAATGGTTGGCGCTGTAGTGCTCGACCGCATGGGCAACATCGCCGGCGAGGGCTACCACCGCCGCGCGGGTGGGCAGCACGCCGAGCAGGAGGCGCTTGACGCGGCGGGCGACCAAGCGCACGGCGGCACGCTCTACGTCAACCTTGAGCCCTGCGCGCACCTTCACCGTACGCCGTCATGCGCTGACGCGATCACCCTGGCCGGCATCAAGCGCGTCGTGATCTCAATGTCGGATCCCGACGAGCGCGTGCGCGGCGCCGGCATCGCCAAGCTCGAAGCAGCGGGCATCGAGACGGTGGTGGGCGTCCACGAAGAGCGCGCGTTGCGTCTCAACGAGTTCTATGTCAAGCACCGCTTGACGGGCCGTCCCTTCGTGACCGCCAAGTTCGCCATGAGCCTCGACGGCAAGATTGCCACGCGCACGGGAGAGTCTCGCTGGATCACGAGCGAGGAGGCGCGGCTGCATGGTCACCGGCTCCGGCATATCCACGACGCAATCCTGGTCGGGATCAATACCGTCATCACGGACGACCCGGAGCTGACCACGCGACTCGAAGGCACGGAGGCGCGCCAGCCGCTGCGAGTCGTCGTCGACTCCCAGCTGCGAATTCGAATGTCGGCGAGGGTCGTGGGCCCGAACACTCTCATCGCCACCACCAAAGCCGGCCGGATTGGAGCTGCCGAGGTCGTCCGCCTCCCGGCGGCCCCCGACGGACGGGTGGCGCTGGGTCCCCTGCTGGATGAGCTGGGCAAGAGGGGAATCCTCAGCCTCCTGGTCGAGGGCGGTAGCGAGGTGCACGCGTCGTTCTTCGCGAACGCCCTTGTGGACAAGGTGCATGCGTACGTGGCGCCGCGGCTAATCGGTGGTCGCGAGGCGCCCGGACCCGTCGGCGGGGCCGGGGTCGAGCACCTGGTTGACGCGGTCCCCCTGAGCGAGCTGGATGTGACCAGGCTGGGCAGCGACCTCCTGCTCACTGGATACGTTGATGTTCACCGGGATCGTTAGCGCGGTGGGCAAGGTCGTCGAGGCCGGCTCGGGCCGGCTAGGGATCGAACACGCCGGGACGGCCAGGCGCCTCAAGATCGGAGGGAGCGTTGCCGTCAACGGTTGCTGCCTGACGGTCGTCGAGAAGGTCGAGGCCGCCTTCCTCATGGACGTCGTGCCTGAAACGCTGCGTCGTACGGACCTGGGCTCACTCGTGCTGGGATCGAGCGTCAACCTCGAGCTGCCGCTCGCGGCCGGCGGCCTGCTGGACGGACACCTCGTCCAGGGCCATATCGATGCCACCACCATCGTCAGGAACGTGGCCGACGTGAAGGCCGGCCGCGAGGTGACGTTCGATCTGCCGGACCACCTACGCCCTTTTATTGCCGAGAAGGGCTCGATCGGGGTTGACGGCGTCAGCCTGACCGTTGCCGGCCTGGACGAGGCTGCCATGACGTTCTCGGTGGCCCTGATCCCGCACACTCTCGCGTCCACGATCGCCGGGGGTTACCACGCGGGTACGGTGGTCAACCTCGAAGCCGACATCGTCGCCCGGTACGTGGCCCGAAACCTCCGCCGGTAATATCTGACCGATGGGCCTGGCCACCGTTCCGGAGGCGATTGCCGAGTTCAAGTCGGGCAAATTCGTGATCGTCGTCGACGACGAGGACCGCGAGAACGAGGGGGACCTCGTGGTTGCCGCGGAGCTGGTCACACCCGAGCACATCAGCTTCATGACGCGCCACGGTTCGGGCCTGGTGTGCATGCCCATCATCGCCCGGCGACTCGATGAGCTGGGAATCGCACCGATGGTCGAACGCAACACGAGCCGGCTCGGAACCGCGTTCAGCGTCAGCATCGACGCCAAAGACAACGTCACGACTGGCGCCTCCGCCTACGACCGAGCCGCCACCGTTCGCAAGGTGCTGGATCCAGGGGCGAAAGCGGCCGATTTCTCGATGCCCGGGCATACGTTTCCACTCCGCGCGGCAGAGGGCGGAGTGCTCACGCGGGCGGGGCAGACCGAAGCGGCGGTGGACCTGGCAATCCTTGCCGGGCTCTACCCCGCAGGCGTCATCACGGAATTGATGAAGTTGGACGGGACGATGTCCCGGATGCCAGATCTCGAGGCGTTCGCGCGCGAGCACGACATCAAGGTGATCACCGTCGAGCAGATGATCGCGTACCGGCGCCGGAACGAGAAGCTGGTCGCGCGTCGGGTCGAGGCGACCATTCCGATCGGTGACAAAGAGCCTCGTCAGTGGAAGCTCTACGCGTATGAGGACGTGCTGCGGCACGAGAACCACCTGGCCCTGGTGCTCGGGGAGATCGATCCGGCGAAACCGGTGCTGCTGCGGGCGCATTCCGAGTGTTTGACGGGGGACATCTTCGGCAGTCTTCGCTGCGATTGCGGCGCGCAGCTGCACTCGGCGATGGAGACGATCGCCGCCGACGGAGTCGGCGTGATCCTATACATCCGCCACCAGGAAGGTCGTGGGATCGGCCTGCTCGACAAGCTTCACGCCTACAACCTCCAGGATCGCGGGCTGGACACGGTCGAGGCGAACGAGGCTCTCGGCCACCCGGCCGACAAGCGCGACTACGGTATCGGCAGTCAGATCCTCTACGACCTTGGTGTTCGGAAGATCAGGCTGCTGACGAACAATCCGAAGAAGATCTATGGCCTGGAGGGTTTCGGTCTCGAGGTGGTCGAGCGAGTGCCGATCCGCATCGCGGCCAACGCCCACAACGCGCGCTATCTGAAGACCAAGAAAGACAAGCTCGGTCACCTTCTTTAGGCTCTGCTGAGCGATGGGTGAGAAAGGAGCCACGCCCGACCTTACCGGCGGCGACCTCAGGATCGCGGTGGTCGTCTCGCGGTTCAACGAGGACGTGTCGAAGAGGCTCCTTCGCGGCGCGCTGGGCGCCCTGGAGGAGCGGGGCGTGCAGGACCCCGACGTGCTCTGGGTGCCCGGGTCGTTGGAGTTGCCGGTGACGGCGCTCGCTCTTGCGGAAAGGGGCAACCACGATGCGATCGTCTGCCTTGGCTGTGTGATCCGCGGCGAGACGTATCACTTCGAGCTGGTTGCAAGCCAGGCCGCGGCAGGGATCATGCAGGTACAGCTGGACACCGGCGTCCCGGTGGCGTTCGGGGTCCTGACCACGGAGGACAGGGAGCAGGCGCTGGCGCGTTCAGGCCCCAAGAACAACAAGGGTGCCGAGGCGGCCGAGGTTGCCATCGAGATGGCGAACCTGATGCGTGAGGTCCAGGGTTAGCTCTCCTTAACAACCTGGGTTCCCCGGCCGATCGATCCCGAATACGTTGACACGTGGGGTGCGGGTGGGGGAGGGCTCGCCAGGGAGGAGGGAGGGCCCGCCAGGGGTCTAGCCGCCGGCCTTTAGGGAACCCGGCCTTTCACAGCCCCCAGCTGAATTTGCGCACCGGTGTCAGCCGGGCCCGCTCGGGTCCGATCAGATCCGCGCGACCCTGCACTGCCACTCCGCGCTTCGGCCCCATCGAATCGATCACCATGGCGGCCCTCGGCTCGGCGCTGAGGTTTCGCAGCTTGACCCCGTCGACGTCGAACTCCAGGGCGCC
>JBGPOC010000244.1:0-3944 GCA_041487825.1 Candidatus Dormibacteraceae bacterium
GCTGCTGCACGATCGCCATCGCGGCGGGCAGGGCGTTCGCATCATCGACCACCACAGTGATCTCGGTGCCGATCGCGACAAACGAGCCGGAGCTCAGCAAGGCTTCGACGGGGTGGATATGCACGCCGGGGGCGGCGGCGGCGGAGGGGCGGCCCCGGGACCGTTGGCCGGGGGGCGTGGTCCCGAGCCACTTGGAGCCGTGGTGCCCCCACCCTGATACGGGCGGTGGACGATCGTCTTTATCACCTTCGGCGGCTTCTGCACGGGCACGGCCGCGACAGGGACCGTCGGGGGGTTGGCCTGGCTCGACTGCGGTGGCTTGCCCGAGAAGTACGCCTCGGCAAGGTTCGCGAAGACCCAGGTCAAGCCGAGGGCGCCGACCACGCCTGCGAAGGTTGCCCCTCGGACGACCCGGATCGCGCGATCGCGAACCGCCGGCTCGCTGGCGCGGTCCATCAGTCGTCCGGGGTGGGTGTCGGCCGGGGTGAGCCTAACGGTGACGGGTTGGACCCAGGTGTGGGTGGCGTCCCCGCGGGTTTCTGCGTTGGCCTGGACGGCCCGGTAGCCGCGGGAGGATCGTAGACGGTCACCGTCTTGTGGACAGGCGGCACTGGCGCGAACATGGTGCGGGCCTCGATCACCTGGGGGCCCATGCTGCTGTGGACGTCGATGACAAGCGTCGCCAGGTAACCCAGCCACGAGTTTGCGATCAGGGCTGCGATCCACGCCCCGCCTCCCGCGCCGAGGGTGAGCAGCAGGAAAAGGCGCAAGCGATTCCGCTTGGGCCTGTCCTCCTGCGAACCAGCGCGTGCGCTCCGGCCAATCGCAACTTTGCGAACGCTCACGTGGATCTCCTCCTACCGCGATGTGAAGCTCTCGGTCGTACGTAGCACGTAATAGACGCGTGAAGCGCCCAAAGTCGGAATCCGGCTCTAAAAAGCGGAATCCTTCACAAGTTCAACGCGCCCTGGGGCCGGAACTTGCCAGGGCCTCTCCGGCGGGCCGCTCTGGGCCTAGGAGGCTTTCGCGGGCTCCAGCTCGGTCGCTTCGTCGGCGTCCTCGGACTCTTCATCGGCGATCGGGGAGCCCTCTCCCAGGGTGGCGCCCGGCCGCTTCTTGGCCGCCAGCAGCGGCACCGTGGGCATGAAGATCGAGACGACCAGCGAGATGAGGATGGCGACCGCGCCGATCAGGAACATCTCGTGCAGCGTCGCGGCGAGACCCGCCTTGACCGCGACGATCGCCTGGTCGAAGAGCGGGCGCAGAGCCACGGGCAGCGCGTCGCGCGCGGCCGCGAGGTTCGCCGGATTGAAGATCTGCTGGGCGCTGCCACCGCTCACCTTGAAGTTGTCCGTGAATGCAGCCGGCAGGTGAAGCGCGGCGATCTGGCTCTGGATGTTCGGTCCGAGCCGGCTGGCCAGGATCGAGCCGAAGATTGCGGTCGCGATCGTGCCGCCGACGTTGCGGAAGAACTGTATGTTGCTGGTCACGACGCCAAGGAACTTCCGATCGACCGCGCTCTGGACGGCCTGGATGTAGAGCGGCATCGTCACACCGAGACCGATTCCGACGAACACCAGCGAGGCGGTCACCTCCAGCTGCGTCGAGTGAACCGAGATTTCTGAGAGCAGGAACATCCCGACTGCGGTGACGGCCGCGCCGATCGTCCCCAGGTACTGGTAATGCTTGATGCGGACCATCAGCTGGCCGGTCGCGATGCTGGCTCCGATCAAGCCGAACATAAGTGGCGTGATGAGGGCCCCGGAGTTCGTGGCGCTGATGCCCAGGACGCCCTGGTAGATCAGCGGCACGAAGATGATCGTGCCGAACATCCCGAAGGACATAATGAAACCGATCGCGATCGCGACCGCGTAGGCGCGATTCCGGAAGAGGTAGATCGGGACGATCGGCTCGTCAGCGCGCATCTCGTACAGCACGAACGCGACCAGCACGATGAGACCGCCGATCAGTGGCACCAGCGTCTGCCAGCTTTCCCAGCCGTAGGTCGTGGTGCTGGAGAGGGCGATGAGGATCGGGGTCAGCCCGGCCGCAAGAAGCCCGGCGCCCACGAAGTCGATGTGACCCCAGGTGGCCTTGGTGCGGACGAAGGGCAGGAAGGCGAACAACAGAGCGATGCCGAGGACGCCGACGGGGAGGTTCACGTAGAACACCCAGCGCCAGCCCCAGTTGTCGGTGATGAAGCCGCCGGCCGTCGGGCCGATGATCGACGCGAGGCCGAAGACGCCACCGAACACGCCCTGCATGCGGGCCCGTGTCTGCGGCGTGAAGATGTCGGCGAGAACGGTGAAGACCGACGCGAACAGCACTCCACCGAACAGGCCCTGGGCGCCTCGGAAGATGATCAGCTCCGTCATGTTCTGGCTGAGACCGCACAGCCAGCTCATGGCCATGAAGCCGGCCATCCCGGCGAGGATGAACGGCTTGCGGCCGAAGAGGTCGCCGAGCTTGCCCGCGATCGGGACGGTGATGGTCGAGGTGAGCAGGTACGCGGTGGTCACCCACGCGTAGCGGTCGAAGCCGTTCAGCTCGGCGATGATCCTCGGCATCGCGGTGCCGACGATGGTCTGGTCGAGGGCGGCCAGGAGCAGCGCCAGCATGACGCCCACGGTCACGAGGATCAATCGACGGCGAGGCATCTCCACCACACCCATTGCCACTTCTGCCACTTCGCTCATACCTTTTCCAACTCCCTGTTTGCAGTCGTGTTGCGGAACAACTTCAGTAAGAGATGACGGAGCTGGTTGAGCTCCTCATCGGTGAACCCGGCCACCACACCATGTCGGGAACTACCCATCTCGTTCTTGATCTCGGAGAGTTTCTGCTTCCCGGCCGGGGCGAGCCGGACGCGAGTCGCGCGACGGTCCTCGGGGTCGGGCAGGCGCTCGACCAGACCGTCCTGCTCGAGGTGGTCGACAAGGCCGGTGATGTTGCGCGGGCTCACGTCCAACGACTCGGCGAGATCGCCGAGGGTCGTCGTGCCCCTGGTACGCAGCTGCCACAGGACGCCCATGCGCCCCTCGCTGAGGTCGTGGTGCTCCAACCAGCGGTCCGTCATGGTTCGAAAACCGTGGGACGCCACCCGCAGCGCGGCCAGCGCTTCGGTGGCGGCAACCTCGTTCTCCGGCACGTCCCGCTGCTTGAGGTGGTCGCGCACGCGCCGGTCGAAAAGGCACCCTGCCTCATCGGTCTCGATGAACGGTTCGAGCTTGTGGTGCATACCTGAAGTTGTTCAATATCACCTAGTTCAGCTTTATTCCAAACCCGGCGGCGGGGTGCTGGAGCCCAGGCTCCCTGGATTGAAACCGTGCACGCTCGAGTTGTAGAAGTTGTGAACAAGAACGCGACCCTGGACCCAAGGATCGAGCAGGCTCTCTCCCGAGGCGGCGTCATCGACATCACCACGGTTGGACGTCAGTCCGGCGAGCCACGCCGGATCGAGATCGTCTTCCACAACATCGAAGGCCGGATCTACATCAGCGGGATGCCGAGGCCTTCGCGGCGCGGCTGGCTCTGGAACCTGGAGGCCAACCCCAACTTCACGTTCCACCTGAAGGGCGCCGTCAGCGCCGACCTCCCGGCCACCGCACGGATCATCGGCGACGAGGCGGAGCGGCGCGCCGTCCTGCCCCCCATCGCGAAGGCCTGGAAGCGGGAGGACCTGGAGACCATGGTCGTGCAGAGCCCGCTTATCGAGGTCACGCTGGACGGAGCCGCGGCCTAGGCGCCTCCCTACGCCGCGCGGTTGAGCAGCTTCTCCGCGCTTTCGATCAACTCGGCGACGATCTCCGCGGCCGGCTGGACGCCCCGCACCTCACCCACCGATTGCCCCGCATAGCAGGCCATGGCGCCGATGTTGCCCGTGAAGCCTTTGAACGGCGGCGTGCCCCGGAACTTGGCGACCGGTTCGCCGTTGAAATCGGCCA
>JBGPOC010000245.1:0-3906 GCA_041487825.1 Candidatus Dormibacteraceae bacterium
GACACGCCGAACGTCTCGAGCGTGCTCTCGATGATCTTCACGTTGCGCTTGATCTCGTCGGCCATGCGCTCCCTGCGAGCGGTCACGGTGTCGAGAAGCGCGATCGGTGGCAGCCTCCATTCGATATCGGGCAGGTCGTCCTCCGCTTCGGCGACCACGCGCAGCACCGGCGCCTCGACCGCATCACCGCGGGCTCCGTCCGAGGCCGGGCGCGCATGTGCGGTGTCGTCCTCCGGCTCCTCCTCGACCTCCCAAGCGGGCGCCGTTTCAACCATCGGCGGCGGGGTCGCGAAGCTCGCCGCGGACCGCGCCAGGGCGGCATCCTTGGAACTCGCGTTTGGCCTCGCAGCATTGACCGGCGTGGCCGCCGGGGGCGATACGAGCCTCTCGAGCCGGTTGCGCTCGGCAAATGCCGCCCGCGAGGCGCGGACGAGGGTCGCGATCAGGGCCCCGGGGCTGAAATGGACGGTGACGATCAGTCCGATCACAAGTCCCGCCGAGAGCAACACCCACGCACCGTATGGACCCACGACTTGAACGACGACCCGATCCACTCCCCGTCCGACCGACCCGCCCGCGTCGGCAGCCCGGCCGAAAAGCCCGAGGAGCGCGATCACGGCAACGCCGCCTGCGACGACGTCGACCGGTCTTGGCCTGGGCGCCCTCGGCCACAGCAAGTAGACGCCGACGGCGAGAGCACCGCCGACCGGCACAAACCAGGCCCGGCCGAATGTGCCCAGGAGCCACTCGCGGAGGTCGTTCAGGATCGAACCGGGGTTGCTCGCGATGGCGAGCAGGCTCAATAGCGCAAGGAGCAAGAACAGGACGCCGGCGATCTCACGTGCCTGGCGGGGGGAAAGTCGGGCCTGCGGCCTCGGGCGCTTGCCGCGGGCCGAGCGGGAGCGCGAGGACGCAGCGCGACGGGCGCCGTTCGCGGAAGGACGTGAGCTTCGTGTTGTGGTGCGACGCATGCAGCGGGCCTCGGCCGTAGGGGATTCTACACCGCACCCTCCTCCCATCCAGATCCCGAGAGGGCGTCCGAGCGATACTCTGCGGGTGGCCGTCGATCCGTTCGCTGACGCCGAGACGCGCTATCGAGCACTGGTCGAGGAGCGCCGGACCGGGAGCCTGCAGGCCAGGGCGTTCCGGCTCGCGGTGCGCGACCTTGCAGTCCTCGACGGCGAGGGACGCCGGTGGATGCTCGGTCCCGAAGACGGCATCTGGTACCGGCGCGAGCGCGAGCGCTGGCTGCAGGCCGATCCGCCTCGCCGGCTCGTCTGCTCGTCCTGCGGTCATCACAACCTGGGCCGGCACAGCTTCTGCGTCGAGTGCGGGGCGCGATTGAATCGCTAGACGCGGTTGGCCTTGCGCCGCCGACCTATCTGGCGGATTGAATTCCCGCGACGATGCCGTAGATCAAGCCGGCGGCTAGCGGCACCAGGGCCGCCAGCAGCCACAGCCGCCACCACAGCGGGCGGCTCTCGCCCCTCACCAGCTCGTGACCGCAGAAACCACAGAAGCGGTCGAAAGGCCCGGCGACGCCCCGGCAGCTCCCGCACTGGTGCAGCTGAAGGCCGCAGTGCCCGCAGCGGGCGTCCTCGGCTCGATCCATGACCATGGCCGGCTGGTCGCACCTTGGACAGAGGCTGGGCGCAACCCGCGCCAGAGGCGGAAGCTTCATAGACGGGAATCTAACGTGGCAGGGTTGGCCGGGGTCCCCCCGGCCATGACTTTGTCCCTATTCACTCCAAAGCGTCGCAAGGAGAAACTAATCCTCAAATAAGTCCCCTCGATATACCGGAAAGAGAGCAGCGCCTGCGGCGAAGCCGCACGCGCGATGAGAGGGAACCATGCGGGTTCCCTCTCATACCGGGTTCCCTCTCATATTTCTGTCACCACAGGAATGACCATGGGGCGGCGCCTGGTTTTCTTGTAGACGGTCTGCGAGACGGCGTCGTGGATCGCCTCTTTGAGGATGTTCACGTCTGCGTGAGTGTCGGCGAAGCGCGCCATGGCCGCCATAGCGGCGGCGCGGGCCTCCGCCATCAGCTTGGATGAGAGCTCGGGCTCGATCACCCCCCTCGAGATGAGGTCCGGTCCGCCGCGCACGACCAACGATTCGCGGTCGACCGTCAGCGTCACAACGAGGATGCCGTCCTCGGCAAGATGCCTGCGATCGCGCAGCACGACCTGCTCGACATCCCCCACGCCGAGCCCGTCGACAAAGACGAGGCCTGCGCTCACCTTCGCGCCCCTCTTGATCGACCTCGCATCCAGCTCGACCGCCTCGCCGTCTTCGACGACCACGATGCGGTCCTCAGCGAGGCCCGCCTCGCGCGCGATCTCCGAGTGCTGCAGGAGCTGTCGATACTCGCCGTGCACGGGGATGAAATAGCGAGGCCGCACCGCGTCGAGCATCTCGCGCAGCTCGTCCCTCTGCGCGTGACCGGTGACGTGGACGTTGCCTACCTCGGAGTAGAACACCCGTGCTCCGTGACGGTACAGGTTGTTTACCGTCTGATGGACCATCCGCTCGTTGCCCGGGATCGGCCGGGCCGAGATGACGACCCAGTCTCCTTTGAGCACGTTGACGAACGGATGGCGCTGGGCGGCGAATCGGGCCAGCGCCGACATCGGCTCGCCCTGGCTGCCGGCCGTGAGCAGGAGGAGCTTTGACGGTGAGATCCGATCGGTGTCCTCAAGCTTGATCGTGAGCCCTTCCGGCACCTTCAGGAAGCCGAGCTCGCGCGCCGTCTTGAAGTTCGTTTGCAGGCTTCGCCCGACCACTGCCACTCGTCGCTCGAACTGAACCGCCATCCGCACCAGGTGCTGGATGCGGTGGATGTTGGAAGCGAAGTTCG
This sequence comes from Candidatus Dormibacteraceae bacterium, assembly GCA_041487825.1. Lineage (GTDB taxonomy): Bacteria > Chloroflexota > Dormibacteria > Dormibacterales > Dormibacteraceae > Palsa-872. The sequence continues at coordinate 2,862 of JBGPOC010000245.1, forward strand.
CGACAACGATACGACCTGGCGCCTCGCCAAAGATCCTCTCGAACGGGGCATGCAGGTCGCGTTCTGATCCTGAATGTCCTCCGCGTTCGGAGTTGGTGGAGTCGCTGAGCAGCAGCAGCACGCCCTGGTCGCCGAGCTTCCTGAATCGAGCCATGTCCGTCGGCAGGCCGTCGGGCGGCGCCTCGTCAAGCTTGAAGTCGCTCGTGTAGACGACTCGGCCCACGGGCGTTTCGATCGCGAGCGCGACCGCATCGGGGATCGAATGGCACACGGCGACCGTCTCCACCCTGAACGGGCCCAGCTGGACGCTGTCCCCCACCCGGACCTCGCGCAGGTCGGCCTCCCTGAGGATCCGGTGCTCCTTCAGCTTCGGCTTCACGAGACCGAGCGTGAGGCGCGTCCCATAGACCGGGACGTTGAGATTCTTCAGCACGTACGGCAAACCGCCGATGTGGTCCTCGTGTCCGTGGCTCAGGAAGATGCCGAGCACCTCCTTGCGTCGGTCGAGCAGGTAAGAGATGTCCGGCAGGACCAGGTCGATGCCGAGCATCTCCTCCGACGGGAACATGAGGCCCGCGTCGACGACGAGTATCTGTTTTTCCCACTCGAGGGCCCACATGTTGATTCCGACCTCGCCGAGGCCGCCCAGCGGCAGGTATCGAAGGCGCGAAGCGCTCACAGCAGGCGCAGCTGCTCGGCTTCCTGTCGTGGCGGAGGTGGCGGCTCGGGGGGCGGCGGCGGTGCAAGGAGCTTGTCCAGGTACACCTTGACGCGGTCGAAGTCCTTCTCCAGGTCGGCGACCAGGGCTCCGTTGTGGAGGGCGGCCGCAGGATGGTACAGCGGCACGTATGCGACGTCCCCCCGCTTCACCAGGCTGCCGTGGACGCGCGAGATCGAGCCCTGTCCCGGCATCAACCGCTCCAGGGCGTGGCGGCCGAGGATGAGCACCACCTTGGGGCGGATGAGGTCCAGCTGGCGCGCGAGGTAGGGCGAGCAAGCCTCGGCCTCGTTGGGCATCGGGTCGCGGTTCTGGGGAGGCCTGCAC
>JBGPOC010000246.1:0-3904 GCA_041487825.1 Candidatus Dormibacteraceae bacterium
GTTGCGGGCCGCCTCGACCAACGCTTTCGCCAACGCATCCAGGTTGTGAGTCGTCTCCATGTGCGTCGCCTCCCATCAGACCGCCAGTTCGGCCTGACTGTACCTCCATGCGCAGCTAGGGTCGAGGCTCTGCGCCGGGCGCCAACCTCTTGAGACTGCGGCATACGGCCAGGCAGATCCACCAGGGGAGGTCCTCACTCTTGTCTCGCAAGAGCTTGAACCCGAAGGTCCCATCAGCGCGCTGGACCTTCCTGAGCCGTTCGAGAGTGGTGCCGATCGTGGGAGCTTCCTCATCAAACCCCAGGAGCGACAGGGAATCCAGGGCGGACACGATGTCCGTGAACCAGAACGGGAACGACACCCGCTCCCAGTAGCTGACGTCGCCCCTGTCGCCGTATGCGTCCCGCCTGTAAAGCCTTGTCACCAGCAGTTCACCGGCTCGGTGGGCATCGGCGGACTTGCGCCAGGCTCGATGGGCCGCGAAGGCCCGCAGGACCATGCCGGTCACGAGGTGGGACGACGGCTTGGAGCGGTCCGGAGCGATCGGTCTCTGCCGCCGGCCGAGGTCGAAGAACTCGGAGAAGGGGACTCCGGCCGTCCGCAGAGGGATCGCCCAGCCTCCGTCGTTCTGCCGCATGGCCAGAAGCCATCGGAACCCCTTTGCGATGCGCGGGTCATCCGCGAACCCGGCTTTGATCAGCACCTCCATGATCGCCCCGACGTACGTGGTTGCGTACTGGCCACCGTAGATGCCTCGCAGGTCTCCCTCCTTGGTCTGAAACGAGAAGAGGAACCTGGCGGCGCGCTCAATCGACTCGTGCTCGCGCGTGAAACCGAACTCCTCCACGAGCGTGGCGACCTGTCGAAAAGTCTCGAGCTGATCGTACTTCTCGCTGGAGTGCGCGCCGCCCTTCCGAGCCGGGTAGGTCCATGAGCCGTTGCGGTTCTGCCTGGCGACGATCCGCCGGGCTTCCGGCAGATCCCACAGCGTGGAGACCGGTCCGGCCATCATTCCCAGGAGGTCTCGCTTCGCGAAGAACGCGATGGCCGCGTTGTCAGACGACGCAAGCAGTGGCGCTGGATCCACCTTGAGCAATCCCGGTCGCGACATTGCGGCAGATTAGTCCGTGGCCGTACCAAGGTCTTCAGAATCTGAGGCCGTGAATGAGATCGCCCGCCCCGTCAGCGACCGCACACCTCCTACCCAACTTTGACGAGTTCACGGTGGCATACCGCGACCGCAGCGCTCTCCTCCATCCAGCCGTGCCCTTCGACCCTTCCGCCTTCGCGTACTACCGCGAGGGGGCTCCCGAGGGCGGCATCCTCTCCAACGTGGTGACGATCGGCGGCATCGTCCACGGCTCGTGGCGCAGGACCCTGAAGCCGAAGGCGGTACTGGTGGAAGTCCGGCTGCTCGGCTCCCTCGACTCCGCCGGTCAGGCCGATCTTGAAAGCGCCGCGGCGCAGCTTGGACGCTTCCTGCAGCGCAATGCCGACCTTCGCCTGGTCTGAAGACGCGGGTGCCCTACGTGATTCCTGGCACCGGTGCGTCAAGGAATGGGATCACGACGGATGCAAGTGAAGGGGAGGAGGCGATGTCGTAGTGAGTGAGGCCGGGCAAAACGGCAAGCTGAACCGGAGGCCTTCCCGAACCGTCCAGACCGGCGTCTTTCCGGCCGCCCCCGAGTAATCCAAAGAACTCCATTACGTGCGCGGCGCTGACGGCATCGGCATCGGCGAAAACGATCAACGTCGGTGCCTCGATCGCGGCGACCTCCTTCGACCAGTCGTAGTCCTTCCTGAGCAGATCCCCGAGCTTGGTGAACAACACCGCCCAATCAACGTTTGGATACAGCTGGGACAGCGGGGACTGCTTCATCTGCTCCCCGGCTGCGGGACCCATTTGTGCCATCGAGACCAGGACTTCCGGGTACCAGCCATCACGCCTGAACGGCTCCGAAACGACCACGAGCTTGCGCACCGATTCGGGATGCCGTATCGCGGTCTGGAGGGCGACCCCACCACCGAGCGAGTAGCCCAGAACGTCGGCTTGGTCGATGCCCAGGTGCCTCATCAGCGCTGCGATGTCGTCGGCCATCGCCTCGACGCTCAGAGGTCGGTCGACATCGGGTGTGCGCCCGTGACCCTGCAATTCGACGGCGATGACCTGCCGTTTCTCGGACAGCGCGAGCAGGTTGGGGCCGAACGCTGCAATCCCGACGACCACGCCGTGCAACATGATCAGCGGTTCTCCGGTACCGTGAATTTCGTAGTAGAGCTCAAGGCCGTTCACCGGGGCGTGGCCCGCTTTGACGGCTGGTGTGGGGCGTTTCGTCATGGTCGTTTCTCCTCGAATCCAGACCGAGCAAGGTAGGGCCGATCGCCCCACACGGCGCGGGGCCAATCACGCTTACGGGCGCGGCTGCAGCGAACCAGACTACCTATAGAAGGGTGAGAACCAGATGAGTGACGGTATGCGCCAATTCCGCCACCGCCACGAGGCGGGGAAGCGGCTGGCCATGCGTCTGCTCGAGTACCGCGATCGCCCCGATGTCGTGGTGATGGCGATCCCACGGGGAGGCGTACCGGTCGCGTACGAGGTGGCCAAAGCGCTGGCGGCCCCACTGGATGTGATCGTCGTCCGCAAGCTGGGCTTGCCCGGCCAGCCCGAGCTCGCAATGGGCGCCATCGCCTCGGGCGGGGTGCGCGTCCTGAACCAGGACGTTGTGCGCACCCTGCGAATCCCGGATCGGATCATCGACGACGTGGCGGCCCAGGAGACCAAGGAGCTCGAGCGGCGTGAGAGCGTCTACCGGGGAGAGCGGGCGGCCGAGGACCCGGCGGGACGGGTGGTGATCCTCGTCGACGACGGCCTGGCGACCGGGTCGAGCATGCAGGCCGCCATTGCCGCCCTTCGCGCTCGGCAGGCGGCTTCTATCATCGTCGCAGTGCCGGTCGGTCCGCCATCCACCTGCCTGGTGATCTCACGCCTCGCGGATGATCTTGTCTGCCTCAACCAGCCGGCATACTTCGCTGCCGTCGGCGAGTGGTACACGGACTTCTCCCCGACCTCGGACGAAGAGGTCCGCCAGCTCCTCGAGAGCAGCCAATCCTTCCGAGCTGCCAACGCAGCAGCTCCTACGGACACTCGGCAGCAATAAGCGTTCTACTTCTCAAGCGCGCCCGTCAGCCGTCGCCTGGTGTCCGCCGACAGGCGCCGGAGAGCGGGGCTGGACCGCACCGGAGGCGACTTCGGTGATCGCAGGTCGCGCGCCGTCTCGGGCAGAAGGGCGAGGTCGGCATCGAAAAGAGCCCGCGACTGTGCGACCGAAGGACGAAGGCCGGTCCGGCGTCCCTTGATCATCAAAGGCTCCAGCAGGCGCTCGCGACCGGCCGGGACGGCCTCATCGTGCAGGGCGACCAGGTCGCCGAACGGCCGCGACCGCCGGAACACCTGCTTGCGTCCGGGGGCGGTCACCTTACCTCGTGAAAGCTTCATGACGGGTCGATCCCCGTAGCAGACGAGCTTGTAGGCGGTGTCGAGGTAGGGATGGTCCGCCGAGACACCCATCTTCGTGCCCACGCCGAAGGCGTCGATGGGCGCGCCGCCGCGCACGAGGTCGTCGATCTGGAACTCGTCGAGGCCGCCGCTGGCGAGGATGCGCACGTGCGGGAGACCTGAGCGGTCGAGCAGGCGCCGACTCCGTTCAGCCAGCTCGCCGAGATCCCCGCTGTCAAGGCGGATTCCAATCTGGCCGCGCAGGCCCAGCTCTTTGATGACGGAAACCGCGCGCTGCACGCCGCCGATGGTGTCGTAGGTGTCGACCAGAAACGTGGACCGCCCTGGGAAGTCCTGCGCGAAGGCGCGGAACGCATCGATCTCGGTTGGAAAAGCCTCGATGTA
>JBGPOC010000247.1:0-3885 GCA_041487825.1 Candidatus Dormibacteraceae bacterium
CATAAGGCGGGTCTGACGACCCGGCCTTATGAGAGGGAACCCGGATGGTTCCCTCTCATCGCGCGTGCGGCTTCGCCGCAGGCGACCCGGGCCTGATCCACTAGGCAGCATCGAGGTCACCAACCAAAGGGCCGGCGCTCTTTTCCGGTATATCGATGGGATTTATTGACGGATTGATTTCTCCACGCGACGCTTGGGTGGTGCAGAGACAAAGTCATGGCCGGGGGGACCCCGGCCAACCCTGCGAAGCCAGCGGAAGCGTGAGGTTTTAGCCGGGGCAGCTTGAGGGGGCGGGGCCCGGGGTCAGGACGGGTTCCGCGTTCGCGGCCGCCGCCTGTTGCGGTGTGATGAACCTGTCCGAGACCATTGCGGCGAGGACGCCGCTCCGTCGAAGTGCGGCCAGGTCGGGGTCGACCGTCGGGTCGTAGAGCGAGGGCGCCTGCGTCACGCCGGCGAGCAGGGCGTACTGGCCGATGGTCAGGTTGCTCAGCGGTTGGTGGAAGTAGACGCATGCCGCCTGGCTCACCCCATAACGGTTGGCGCCCGTCGTGATCTCACTCAGGTAATCGGCCATGATTCGTTTCTTGCCAATGACCCGCTCGACCTTGAGGGCCATGACGACGTCGACGATCTTGTTGTATCCCTCGTTTGACCCGTTCAGGTAGACGTCTTTGACCAGCTGCTCCGTGATGGTCGAGCCACCCTGGCACAGGCAGAGGTGCGTAACGTCATAAAGGAATGCGCGTCCGAGACCAATCGTGTCGATCCCGTGATGCGAGTAGAAGCGCTCGTCCTCCGTGGCCACCACCGCCTGCGCCAGGACGGGCGGGACCTCGTCCTCGGCCAGCAGGACGACACCATGAGCCTGCGTAACTTCGAGCACACGCTGCTGAATGTAATCGACCGAAGGAGTGGATACCCAGAGGGTGACGGCGCTCGGGGTCGCCAAGGCAATGATGGCAGCCAGCGTAAGCACCAGCCGTTGGGCCGGCACCGGCAGCCAGTTCACCCCGCGCGCCCCACTTGTACCAGAACGGCATATTGCCGGAACGCGTTACGACACCGAGGCACGGCGGGCGGTCGCGCCCGCATGCCGGCGAGACGTCCGAATTTGCCCACCACCATCACCAAGCCAGCTCGCGCACTCGTTAAGTGGCGGGTTTAGACTCAATCCGCGGCAGGTCCGTAAGCTGTCAAACGGGAGTGGAGTGACTCGGTCAAGCCGGCAGCCAGTCGACGAGTTGAAGGTCAGCGTGCTGGGCGCCCTGGACGTCCACGGAGTCGACAAACGGGCGCTGGGCAGCCGCAAGGCCCGCACGCTCATCAAGGTCTTGGCCGTCGCCCGCGGCCAGCCCGTCGCGGTCCCCCGGCTGATCGACTGCCTGTGGCCTGAGCGGCCTCCGGCCAGGCCCTCCCAGCAGATCTCGGTGCTGGTCAGCCGCCTGCGATCGGTCTTGGGGCCGCATCGCCTCCCGCGCTCGGACGCGGGTTACCAGCTGCTGGCCGACTGGATCGACCTTGACGTGGCTAACCACCTGGCCACGGCCGCATCGCGCCGGCTCGCGGCCCAGAACTACGCCAGCGCACGCCTGGCTGCGGACGCGGCCCTGGCGCTGATGCGTGGAGAGCTGCTCGCCGACGAGCCGGACTCGCCGTGGGCCGACGACGAGCGCGCGGCGGTGACACGCCTGGGTCTCGACGTCCGGCGCACCGCTGCGCGGGCTGCGCTGGCGATCGGCGATTTTGCCGCCGCGCGCGAGATGAGCGAAGCCGTGGTTGTGGCGGACCCGTACGACGAGGGCGCGCTCCAGGTCTTCATGGCGGCACTGGCGCATGGGGGGCAGCCGGGTACCGCCCTGGCGACCTTCGCCCGGGCTCGCAAGCGCCTCAGGGAGGACCTCGGCGTCCACCCTTCGGCTGCTACTGACGCTGTCCACAAGGCGATCCTCCAGGGCAAGCCGATACCGGGCCTCGTCATCGCAGCCGCGGCAAGCAGCGGTCGAGATTCCACGACGACCGTCCCGCCCATCGAGGAAGCGCCTGGCACCGGCCTGGCCGGGCGCCAGGCCGAGCTCGCCGCGCTCGACGCCGCCATATCGAGGGTGGCTGCCGGCGGCATCGTGGTGGTGGTCGTGGAGGGGGAGAGTGGTATCGGCAAGACCCGGCTCGTCACCCATTGGGCGACGCGGGCCAGGGCCGACGGAACCATCGTCCTGCTCGCCGGCTGCGCGGGCCTCGATCGCATGGTTCCGCTGCATCCGCTGGTGGCGGCGCTCGACCAGTTCGTCGAGAGCGATCGTCGCCGGGCCCAGGCGCTGTTTGGCCCACAGCCGGCATTCCGAACCCTGCTCGAAGGGCCACGGACCGACCCCGGGCCGGCCGTCATCGCTCCCGCCCTGAATGCGACCGTGCGGCGCCGCATGTTCGAGGTGATGCTCACAACCTTTGGCCACATAGCCTCCTCGACGCCGGCGGCGCTCGTGCTTGACGACGTGCACCTCGCCGGCGAGCTCACCCGCGCCTGGGTCGACTTCGCCAGGGCGCGACCGTCGGGCGTTCCGCTCCTGATCGTCGTCACGCAGTTGCTGAACAACAGGCTTCCGAGCCGGTTCGACGATCGGATCACGCTTGGACCGCTCGATGTCGAAGCAGCCCGCTTGATCGTAGGCGGCTCCCGTGCCGCAGAGCTTCACGCGCTGACCGGCGGCAACCCGCTGTTCCTTCGCCAGCTCGCGGTAACGGACCAGAGCACGGGTCTTCCCGCGACGATCAGGCAGGCCGTCGATTTGCGCTGCGACCAGTTGGGGGCGGCTGCGCGCACCCTCCGCACAGCGGCCACCATCGGACCCGTCATCGATCCCGATCTCCTGATGGAGGTCCTGAACCTTCATCCGGTGGACCTCTTCGGCCACCTTGAGGCGGGCGTGAGGGCCCTCTTCCTGGACGAGGGAGCCGGCGCCTTCACATTCCATCACGAGCTGGTTCGCGATGCCCTCGCCGCGGGCTTGACCGGTCCGTGGCGGGCCCACGTGCACCGCACGGTCGCTCGCCTGATGGAGGCACGGCGCGCACCCGATGCGATCCAGGTGGCACGCCACGCGCAGCTTGGTGGTGACGTGACGCAGGCGGTTTCGACGCTGATGGTCGCGGCCCGCACGTGCTTTCGCCGCCGCGACTATGCCGAAGCCGAGCGCCTGCTCACGGACGCGATCGAGCTGGAGGACAACGCGGACAGCAGGCTTCTTCGCGCGGAGGTACGCATCACGATGGGCCAGTTCGCGCGTGCGGCTGAGGACTCCCGCGCCGCCATCGTCAGGGGAGCCGGAGCCGCGGGGATGGAGACGGCGGCCTGGTGCGCCTACTACATGGGGGAATTCGGCTACGCGCTGACGCTTGCCGAGGAAGGGGCCGCGCTTGCCGACTCCGCCGGCACGAGGGCACGTTGCCTGGTCATCGCCGGGCGCCTCCTCCACGCCGATGGACAGCTCGAGCAGGCGGATCGCCGCTACTCGGATGCCAGGCGGCTCGCCGACGAGAGTGGTCTGTCAACCCTTGCGGCCGTCTGGCTGGCGGCACTCAGGTGTGACCAGGGCCGGGCTCGCGAAGCGCTGGATCTGCTCCCGCCGCCCACGTCGGAGGTCGACGAGGTCGACCAGCCGATGACCACCCGCCACCGGCATCTGGCCGGCGCTCGTGCGCACATGATGCTCGGACAGGTGTCGGAAGCCCTCGCCGCGCTGGACGCCCTCGGACGCGAGGCCGGCCCAGCGGAGCTCGCGCAGGTCGGACCCGACGGCGACAACCTCCGGGCTGCCGTTCTGGTCACGATGGGGGATCTGGCGGCGGCCGACGAGATCAATCTGAAGGCGCTCGCAGGTGCGCGCA
>JBGPOC010000248.1:0-3870 GCA_041487825.1 Candidatus Dormibacteraceae bacterium
ACTGTCACACCATCGCCTCCGACGGCATGGTCACGCCGGCTGAGCTAGTCGATGCCGCGGTGACTGCGGGCCTCGACCTCATCGCGGTCACCGATCACGACACGATGGCATCGGTACGCGAGACGAAGGCCCGCGGCGAGGCCGTCGGGCTGACGGTCGTGGCGGGTCAGGAGGTGACGACGAAATGGCCGGCGCAGACGCATCTCCTGGGTTGGTTCCTGGACAAGCCCGTGAAGGCCGGAATGTCCCTCGAGGACACCGTGGCTGCGATTCGCGCGCACGGCGGCCTCGTGATCATTCCACACCCGTTCATGCCGGTCTACTTCGGCTCGATTCAACCCAGCATGCTGCGGCGTCTGCTGGAGCGCGAGAGCGTGGACGGCATCGAGATGCTGTCGACCGTTCCCGTGGGCGCCGGGCGGCGGAAGCTGTTGCGCGAATTCTTCGCCGCCAACCGCGAGCGCCTTGGAGCGCCAATAGGGGCGAGCGATTGCCACTTTGGCGCCGCCGACATCGGGCGGGCGCTGACGGCATTCGATGGCGACTTTCGCACGGCGGTGATGGAGGGCACGACCCAGCCGATGGCCGGGGTGCGACGGCGCATTCCCCCTCGGATCGCTCTTCAGCAGCAGTGGCGGGCCCTGGTCCACCTTCCGATCAAACGGCTGCGCCGCCGTCTCTAGCTCAGGCTCGTTTGTCCTCTACTCCAAGCCCGAACATCGCTTCCAGGTCGTGTGCTGAGAATTGCTGGAACGCAACCATGGTCTGGGTGCGTTCGATCTCCTCCAGCTTGGTCAGCCCCTGTGTCACCACCTTGGCGAGATCGTCATGCTCGCGGACCCGGACGATCGCCACGAAATCCCATTCACCGGTGACCGTGTAGACCTCGGCGACCCCCTCCACGTCGGCGAGCTTTGGCCCCAGCGTGCTCAAACCCACCCGGCTCGATTTCACGAGGATGACCGCCGTGAGCATGGAGCGGAGTCTAGTGCCCCGACCCAGAAATAACTTGCCGGTTGCCGTGCCCCGCGGGCAGGGCAATTTTCGACTGCGCCGAAAACTCATCCCCTGGCGCGGCCGATCTGCGTTGTTGCCGGCTCCGCTCCTCGCTTCCGTATATTCAATACGCACGCTCCGGTGCTCGCCGGCGCCTAGCATCTCGGCCACCCCAGGGGCGATCCGACAATCTATTTCTGGGCCAGGCCACTAGCCCGTTGCCGGGATGGGGACGATGGCGCCTATGGCGTCCCCGTACGCCCACACGTCCACATCGCCGTACGGGATCGCGTGGTGCCCGAGGATGGTGCACACGTGGGTGCGGTGGTCGTTGCCGTGGTGCAGGGCCTGGATGATCACCACGCCCAGTGGCAGCTTGACTCTCTTGGCATCGAAGGTTGTCTCGATCACGTCGCCCGCCTTGATCCGCCGCGCGGCTTCGATCAGGTGGTCCCCACCGCTTGCCGCAACCTCTCTCAGCGCCGGGATGCCCGGAAGTTCGTTCCTCTCATGGGTGGCCGGCGTGATACCGATCAATCGCGCGAGGTAGCGCTGCTCGGCTCCGATCAGGTGGTGAAACGTGGCAGCGATCGTCCCATAGGTGCCTGGAGCCGTCAGCTGCAGCTGCTCGTCTGACAACTTCGCGCACACGTCGAGCAGGTGCAGGTTCGCCCACCTGTGATAGCGAAACGCCTCGATCCACAGATCGTCCAAAACGCCTCGATTCTAAACAGGTCACAACATCCTGCTCGCGCCTCGCTCCCCTGCCCTCCCCCCGGGGGGCGAGGGAGATCACGGCTAAGACTTGCTAAGCTGTCAAGGCATGGCCCTTGACACCCTCCAGGCCCGAAGTCGACATCTGGCCCTCTTTGATCGGTACGGTGCTCTTCTCACCGACCACCAGAAAGAGGTGCTCGACCTCTACCTGAGGAGCGACTGGTCGCTGGCGGAGATCGCGGCGCACAGCGGCACGTCGAGGGCGGCGGTGCACGACATCGTGCGCCGCTCCACTCGGTCGCTGCTCGAGTACGAACGCCGAATGGGGCTGCTCGCCGAGGCCGGACGTCGCAAGCGCGCCATCGCCTCCCTGGAACGGGAGCTGGCCGGACTGAAGCAGCACGTGGCCCGGCTGGACGCTGCCCTATAGTGTCCCGCTCCGGAGTTTCAACCGAAATGCCAGGGGCAGCGCTTCGCGGTGCCCGTGGCACCCTGCGGGCTCATCCGGCTAGGCGCCCGCTATCCGCGTTGGCGCGCTGGCGCGGCGACCAGGTGGGGCCTTACTGAATGCCGGCTGCGCTACTCGCTTACAGGTCTAGCGACATGCTTGCTCCGTTGGCGCGCCAGGCGCGTGCAGGATGGGACTTACTGGTCGCTCTTGGCGCCTTGATCTCGGGCGCCGATCCGGCGATTTTCGGCCGACCCTCCGGAGCGGGACACTAGATGTTCGAGACGCTTGGCGAACGCCTGGCTGCGGCCTTCAAGAAGATCTCAGGTCGTGGCCTCCTCCGGCCGGAGGATGTCGAGGTCGGCCTGCGCGAGGTCCGGCTGGCCCTGCTGGAAGCGGACGTCAACTTCAAGGTGGTCAAGGAGTTCGTCGAGCGTGTGCGAACCAGGATCACGGGAGCCGAGGTCGCGCCCGGGCTGACCTCACCGCAGCAGGTGGTCAAGGCGGTCCACGACGAGCTCGTGGAGCTGCTGGGCAGCAACTCCGGCGGGCTTCGCTACGGAGGCTCGCCGACGGTCGTCATGCTCGCCGGGCTGCAGGGCTCCGGCAAGACCACGACCGCGATCAAGCTCGCGCTGCTCGCCAGGCGGGAGGGTCACCGGCCCATGGTGGTGGCCCTCGACCTGCGACGCCCGGCCGCCGTGCAGCAGCTGCGCATCCTGGCAGAGCGCGAGAAGGTGGGCTTCCATTCGGGCTCCGGTGACGTCGAGGAGATCGCGGCGGCCGGGATCCGGGAGGCCGGGAGGCTCGGCCTGGACCTGGTCATCCTGGACACCGCCGGCCGCCTGCACGTCGACGCCGACCTGATGGCGGAGCTGAGGCGGCTGAAGGTGGCTGTCACGGTGACCGAGACGCTCCTGGTCGCCGATTCGATGATGGGCCAGGAGGCGGTCAAGGTGGGGGAGGCGTTCGCGAGCGGCGTTGGCCTCGACGGCGTCATCCTGACCAAGCTCGACGGCGATGCGCGCGGCGGGGCGGCCCTGTCGCTGAGGAGCGCGACGGGCCAGCTCATCCGGTTTGCCGGCACCGGAGAAAAGCCAGAGGACCTGGAGGTCTTCCACGCCGAGCGGATGGCCTCGCGGATCCTCGGCATGGGAGACGTGCTCACGCTGATCGAAAAGGTGGAGCGGACGGTTGACAAGGAAAGGGCCAAGGAGGTCGAGCGCAACCTGCGGGCTGGGCACTTGAGCTTCGACGACTTCCTCACCCAGATCCGCCAGGTCCGCGGCATGGGCTCGATGGACGGGATCCTCGACATGCTTCCCGGAGGCGGCAAGCTGAAGACCCAGGTGGCCGGTACCGACACCGAGCGCGAGGTTCGAAGGATGGAAGCCATCATCCTTTCGATGACGGCGAGGGAGCGCGCCCATCCCGAGCTCATCGACGGAGCGCGCAAGCGACGGATCGCGCGAGGCAGCGGCGTGCAGCCGGCCGATGTCAACCGGCTGCTCAAGGCGCGCGAGGCGATGCAGAAGCTCGCCAAGCAATTCGGCAATCGCGGAGGAAAGGCCGGGGTGGCCCGGCTGTTTGGACAAGGAGGTCCAGGTTGGTAAAGATCAGGTTGAGGCGGATGGGGGCCAAGAAGCACCCCTTCTACCGCCTCGTTGTGGCGGACGCGCGCTCGCCGCGCGACGGCCGGTTCATCGAGC
>JBGPOC010000249.1:0-3818 GCA_041487825.1 Candidatus Dormibacteraceae bacterium
CCTGGAGTCCCATGCCGACCGCAAACAGCGACTGGATGATGCAATCGTGCAGCTCCTTCGCGATGCGTTCCCTCTCGTCCATCAACCCGAGGCGCCGCAGGTCCGCCTGCGTCCGGCCGTACTCGATCGCCATCGAAGCCTGGTCTGCGAACGTCTCGACGAAGCGAAGCGTCTGCTCGTCAAAACGGCGACCCCCCTTCAGGTTCGCGACCATCAGCGTCCCGGTGGAGCGGCCCACGACGCGCAGGGGCACCAGCAGGGTGGGCCCAAGGTGCCCGAGGCGAACGGTCGGCTGGTAGGCACGGGGGTCGGAGCCGACGTCTTCAAAAACGAGTGACTTCCCCGTCCGCATGACCTCCCCGGAAATCGACTCGCTTGCCGGCAGCGGCACGCCGCGCAGCTCGCTCGCGTGCGCGCCTACGGCGGCGGCCACGATGAGGTGGTCCGCAGTCTCACCCACCGTCACGATCGCGGCCACATCGGCCGAAGCAAGCTCCCTCGCGTACTCGGCGATATCCACCAGCACGGCCTCTGCGTCGGCGTCGCCCAGGATGTCGTTGGTAATGTTGCGAAGGGCGTCGAGCCAGCGCTCCCGCCTCCGCGTCTCCTCGTAGAGTGACGCGTTTGCAATGGCCACGCCGGCCTGCGTTGCCAGGACGACCAGCGACTCCTCGTCTTCGGCGCTGAAGCTTGGGGCGCTGCGCTTGTCGGCGAGATAGATGTTGCCGAACACGGTCCCCAGCGCCCTGACCGGCGCGCCAAGGAAGGACTGCATCCGGGGGTGGTTGGGTGGGAACCCAACCGACGCCGGATGCGCCGTGATGTTTGCGATGCGGATCGGATTCGGCTCCTTGATGAGGTGGCCGAGGACGCCGCGTCCCCGGGGCGGAGCCCCGATGTCCCGGCGCTGAGCCCTGGACATTCCGGTGGTGATGAACTCCACGAGCTCGTCGCCGTCTCCGATGACCCCCAGCGCCCCATAGCGGGCATCGGTGACCTCGGCGGCCAGGTCGACGATCCGCTGCAGCACGATCGGCAGCGACAGTTCGGAGGCAAGGGTGAGGCCAGCCTCCAGCAGGGCGTCCTTGCGATCGCGGCGCGCGGCCATCTCTGGCGAATCTACGCCTGCCCGCTGGTTCGCGCTTGTGGACCGCCTGACCTTGCTGCGAAGGGACCATCGGCCCTACTTGCGCCGGGCAGTGGGTGGAACGCTGTGGTGGTGAAGAGCGAAAAGGGCTTCAAGAGGATCGTGCTGGCCACCGATGCGACCGAACAGGCAGACGCGGCCGTCGACGCGACGATCGCCATGGGCCGCCGATCGTCGGCAGCGGTCCGCGTACTGCACGTCTGGAACCTCGAGGTCTACGAGCGCGAGGGGCGCTGGGACGTCGAGACTCGTGGTGAGGCTGAACGCCTGGTTGGCGAGACGGTCAGCATGCTCCAGGCGGCCGGCATGGCTGCGGAGCCTGAGATCCGCCAGGCGAGCCGCAACCAGGTCGCAGCTACGATCGGACTTGCCGCCCGCGAGTTCGCGGCCGACCTGGTCGTGCTGGGATCCAGGGGCCTTTCGGACTGGCAATCGCTGTTCAGGCACAGCGTCAGCCACCAGGTTCTGTCCGTCGTCGACTGCCCCGTGCTGGTCGTGCGTGGCCGGCCGGCAACCGGCGTGCTGGAACCGCGCAGAGTCCTCCTCGCGGTGGCGGGCGGAGACGACGTGGCCTGTGGTGTTCGTGCCGCTGCGGCTGCGGCCAGCTCGCCCGAATCGAGGGTGCTGGTCGTCCATGTGGCCCAGGCCATATTCGGAGCCCAGGGCTTCGCTTATGTCGAGTCGGACGACGAGATCCAGGCCACGATGGCGAAGACCATCGCGCTTCTCAAGGACGCCGGGGTGCACGCGGAGGGCGTGGTCGCGCACTCGGGACCAGTGGCGAAATCGATCGCGGAGACGGCTGCGGGCTGGAACGCAGATCTCATCGTGGTCGGCTCGAGCCGGATGGGCGACGTTGGCAGCCTGATCCTTGGCTCCGTGTCTCACCACCTGCTGCATGGGACCGAGCGCCCCGTGCTGGTCGCGGAGCGCCTCAAGACTTGAGCAGCTGGCCGCGGCGTCGCACGGTGTCGGACGTGATGACAACCCGCGTCCATGTCGCCAGCCCGGTCGCGACCTTCAAGTTCCTCGTCCGGCTGATCGAGGAGAACCGGGTCAGCGCGATTCCGATCATCGACCAGAAGGGCATGCCGATCGGGATCGTTTCGGAGGCCGACCTGCTACTCAAGGAACGGCTCCATGAGCTGGAGGCCTCCGAGGACCTGCTTCACCGTCAGAAGCGCCGCAACGAGAGGACCAAGGCCGAGGGCACGGTGGCTTCGGACGTCATGACGTCGCCGGCGATCACCGTCACTTCCGACACCAGCCTGAGCCAGGCTGCCCGCGTGATGCAGGAGAAGAACGTCCGGCGCCTGGTGGTGGTCGACGAACGTGGCCGGATCGCGGGCATCGTCAGCCGGAGCGACCTCCTCCAGGTCTTTCTGCGCACCGATGACGAGCTGCGCGACGAGGTGGCCGGCACGCTGATCCCCGCGATGCTCCTGTCCTCGCCCGACCGCATCGAAGTCGAGGTACGCTCGAACGTGGTCACCCTTTCGGGCGAGGTGGATCGCAAGAGCGACGCCGAGATCCTCACCCGCCTGACGAGAGAGCTGGATGGCGTGGTCGGGGTTGTCAACCAGCTCAGCTACCGCTGGGACGACACCTCCGCACAGGCGCCGTTCGAGCCGACGTTCAGGGCCATCTGAAGGACCGTCCTTCGAAAGCTCGTCCTTCTATATGAGGCCCAGCCCGTCGGCGACCAAGCCGTCGGCGGGCCCGAGTAGATCGTCGACCCCGGCGATCACCGGAGCCTTCCGGAGGGCGTCCGCGATCCTGCTCAGCGTCGAGTTGGCCACCGGCCGGCCGTGACGCGCGGCGGAGATGGTCGCCACGCTGATCCCGGCCGCCTTGGCCAGGTCGCTGGCGTTCCAGCCCCGCCTGGCCAGCTCGCGTTCAAGACGTGCCGGATGCACTCGAGTGGTCACTTGATCCACCCCCCGGTACTGGATGTGGTTACACGCGGCCGGCGGGAGTATTCTTCCGCGCGAGCATGGCGAGCCTCCGACTGACCCGAAGCCAATGGAGAACCTACCTGGTCGTTTGGCTGGTTGCGTTGGCGGCGCTCACCGGAACTCTGATCGGAATCACGGTGCCCAGGTGGCTCGCCGGCGCACCCGCGGCAGAACTCACCGGGGGCGTGGTCATGAAGGCGCGGTCGGTCCCGGCCCCGGACTTCACCCTTCGAGACCAGCGCGGCGCGACCGTGTCCCTGGCCGGCCTTCGCGGCCAGGTGGTCGCCCTCACCTTCCTCGACACGCAGTGCCTCAACCTCTGTCCTCTACAGGCGAGCCTGCTGGGAACGGTGCAGACAGATCTCGGCCCGAAGTCGCCCTTCACGGTGGTCGTGGTCAGCGTCCACCCCGAAGTAGACACTCCCTCGAGCATCGCGACCTTCGCCTCCGCGCATGGCCTGGGCGGCAACTTTTACTGGCTCAACGGATCGCGTGCGCAGCTGTCTGCTGTCTGGAACAGCTACGGCGTCGGCGTGCAGGTGGCCGAAGGCGACCTTGCCCACAGCTCCGTCATCTACCTGATCGACCGCAGCGGCTATGAGCGTGTCGGCTTCGTCGACGTGCCGCAACCGGGCTGGGTCGAGCAGGATGTGAGGATCCTGGCCCGGACCTGACCTCGCCATCCGTGCGGCGCGCCGTCCGCTGGGCGAATTTCG
>JBGPOC010000250.1:0-3812 GCA_041487825.1 Candidatus Dormibacteraceae bacterium
GCGGTGAGCACCACCGCCAGCCCCGCCCAGGTCAGGGTCCGCCGCTGCAAGGCGTCTAGTTCGATCACCTGCCTGTATATTCGCTTGGCCTATGGCAGCCGTGGTGAGTGTGGACGCGCTGAGGAAGCGGTACCGTCGCCGCGACCCCTGGGCGGTGGACGGCGTCACCTTCGCGCTGGAGCCGGGCCAGGCCTTCGGGCTCTTGGGCCCGAACGGCTCGGGCAAGACCAGCGTGGTCAAGATGATCGCCGGCCTGCTGCGGCCGAACGAAGGCACGATCTCGCTGTTTGGTTCCGAGCCCGGCAATCCCGCGGCGCGGGCGGACCTCGGCTTTTCGCCAGAGGATCCTGACTTTCCCAAGTTCCTTCGAGCCGCGGAGGTCCTGGACTATTTCGCGAGCCTGCTCGGCCTGGACGACGAGGAGCGGAAACGAAGGATTCCTGAAACGCTCGCGTTCGCGGGCCTCGACAAGGAGAAGCGTCAGATCCGCCAGTTCTCCAAGGGCATGAAGCAGCGCCTCGGCATCGCCCAGGCGATTCTCGGCCGCCCGAAGCTCCTGATTCTCGACGAGCCCACCGCGGACCTCGACCCGCTCGGCCGCCGTGACGTCCGCGCTCTCATCGAGTCGCTGAAGAACAGCGGCGTCGCGATCCTGCTCAACAGCCACCTTCTCAGCGAGGTCGAGCTCGTCTGCGACACGGTGGCGATCCTCGCCAAGGGCAAGGTGCTCAAGGAGGGCACGATGGCGGAGGTCGTGCCGGAGGGCCGCACGCTCGAAGAGGTGTTCGTCGAGCTGGTCGAGGCGTCCACGCCGAAGCGCGATCAGCTCCCCTCGTTCATCAAGGACGGCGAATGAACGGCGCCGCGTCAGTCGCCCGCTACACGCTTCTGGAGCTGTCCCGCCGGCGGATCCTGGCCGTCTTCTTCTCGATCGGCGCTGGCGGAATCCTGTTAATCGGCGTGGTGCTCAAGCTCTTCAGCTCGTCGTTCACGCAGGGCATCACGTTCGGCCCTCCGGGATCCGCACCTCCGGACCCTGCCCTGCTGAACCGCTTTCTCGAGGTCATGTTCATCTCCGATCTGACTGGCGCACTGGGGTTCTTCGCCCTGCTGGTCGCCTTTGCGATCGGGATGACCGCCATCTACCACGACCTGGAATCCGGCGCGGCGGTCGCCATCTTCTCGAAGCCTGTGTCCCGGCTGGCCTTCACGATCGGCAAGGTGGCGGCGGCGCTCGCGGCCATCGTCGTGATCGTCGGCTTGCTCAGCATCGAGGCCACCCTCGTGGGGCTTCTATTCGGTGGCGGCCTGGAACAGACGCTAGCGGTCGAGACCATCGCTCAGGTCGGGAACGCCCTCACGCTCATGCTGATCGTGCTCGCGCTCAGCACCTGGATGAACAACATCGTCGCCGCGATCGTCGCGTTCATCTACAACGCGGCGGCGGGAATCGTCATCGCGCTGCACAACCAGATGGTGGCGGGGTTCCTCGGCGACAATGAGACTCTCAAGGTCGGGCTCAACGTCCTCTACTGGGTGGTGCCCCACCAGCTCACGAGTGATGCAGCTCGGGAGCTCGTCAAGGCGGAGTACGACCTGTTCTCATCGCAGAACCAGGGGGGCGGCGGGGACCTCAGCCAGGCGATCGCGGCGGTGCCCGGGCCGTCCAGCGCCACCGACATCCTCTGGTGGCTGTTTGTCATCGCCGTTTTTGCCTCGCTCGTGTACTACGCCGTGCGCCGCCGCCAGGTTTAGAAGGCGCGGGTGAAGGCGCGGGTGAGGACGCAGGTCCTCCCCCGCGGAACCCCCTCCTGTGAGCCGCCACGCCTGGAGGTGTTTGGAAAAGTGGCGCATGGTGACGGCCGGAGTAAATCCGGCCTGGAGCTCCACCAAAGGCGCGGGTGAGGACGCAGGTCCTCCCCCGCGGAACCCCCTCCTGCGAGCCGCTACGCCTGGAGGAGTTTGGAGGACAACGATTGGGTGGCGGCCGGAGTGAATCCGGCCTAGGCGCCACGCCTAGCTCTGGAAAGGGTTAGACCAGCCGGAGGCGCTTCAACAGGTACGGGCCTGGCCCGAGAAAACCGCATGTGGCTCCGATGTGCGCGATGGACACGCCGAGTATCGATGGCGGTCCGGGGAGCAGCCAGAACGCCAGGCCAAGCGGCACCCCGACGAGCGCCGTGGCGATCGTGTCCGCCCACGGCCAGCCCAGCCGGTGGTACAGGACGTACGCGGCGGTTGCGACCGCAAACCCCAGCGGCGC
The DNA here is from genome assembly GCA_041487825.1 of Candidatus Dormibacteraceae bacterium. Lineage (GTDB taxonomy): Bacteria > Chloroflexota > Dormibacteria > Dormibacterales > Dormibacteraceae > Palsa-872. The sequence goes on from JBGPOC010000250.1 coordinate 2,264, forward strand.
TCCGAGCACGATGCCCACGCCGCCCTGGATCAGCCCTCGGAAGAACGCCTCCTCGATCGGTCCGTTGAGGACATAGAAGCCGGCCTGGAACCACGCGTCCTTACCGTCGGCCGGGACGCTGAGGGAGCTCCTGCGCCGCGCCAGCCAGAGCTGCGCGATCGCCGCCGCCGCAAACATCGTCGGCGCCATCGCCAGGCCGAACAGGAGCTGGACGCCGGGCCACCCCGCGCCGAGGCCGAACCACGTCGGCCGCGCCGCAACCATGTAGACGGCTGCGCAAACGAGCGTGAACGGCAGCAGGCGGATCGCCAGGTCCCGCCTCATCCATGCCCAGCTGTCTGGAATACGGGTGAGCACAAGTCGCATTGGAACGGTTGAGATCATGCAGCTCGATGTCTTCTACGACTATCTCTGCCCGTTCGTGTATCGAATCTCGCTCCTCCTGCAGAACGTCCAGGATTCAGGTGATCGGAACGTGCAGGTTCGATGGCGCTACTTCTCGCTCACCCAGGTGAACTCCAAGAATGAAGGGTGGACGGTGTGGGACGCACCCGAGTCGGAGCCGGTGCGCGGGCGCCTGGCGTTCAAGGCCGCGGAGGCAGCGAGGCGGCAGGGTCGCTTCGACGAGTTCCACATGAGCCTGCTGAGAGTGCGCCACCGCGATCGCCTCGACATCGATGACCTCGCCGTCGTAGAAGTGGTGGCCGAGGATTCGGGGCTGGACCTGGATCGCTTTCGCGAGGACATCGGCGACCCATTGATCATCGCCGCTCTCGGGCGGGATCACCTGGAAGCGGTCGCCGAGCATGGAGTTTTCGGCACCCCTACGCTGGTGTTTCCCGGCGGCGAGGCGGCCTACGTGCGCCTTTCAGAAGTTCCGGAGGCCGCGGGGTCCGTGGCCGTCCTCGACCGGCTGGCCTCGATCGTGGCGGAGGAGCCACGAATCCTCGAGATCAAGCGTCCAACGCGACCGCCGCGGGGCTAGTCGCCTCAGGCGTTCGGGGCGTAGATGACAACGCGGTCGATCGTGGCCACCACGTGGTAGCCGCTCTTAACGAAATCGAGCAGCACCGGGTAATTGCTCATCGGGTACATCGCGAAATCGCTCCAATCGGCCGGCGCCGTGTCCACGATGAGCGCCGGTGGGTTTCGGATAAGGTCCGCCTTCAGTTCGGGCCACACGTCTGCCTTCGTGTCCCAGTTGTCGGGCGGCAGCGCGGACCCGCGCGCGAAGCCTCTTAAGAAACCCGGAAAGCGGCTGGACATCAGCCGGTCGGACTCCACGTAGAGCGCCGGCCAGTTCCCCCAGACGAACACGCGATCGTTTGCGCCCGTGTGGTCGCGTATGTAAGCAGCCACCGCTTCGTGCTGCGGGACCGGCGCGCTGAAGTCATAGGTCAGCGGGTCGGAGACGAGGTCGAACGCGCCCCATCCCACCATCGGGGCGGCGAGGCCGACGATCGCCGCACCCACGATCCATCGCCTCCTCGGCCCCTCCAGGGCACGATCGACGGCCAGCGCCGCGAGCACCGCGAGCGGCCCCATCACC
>JBGPOC010000251.1:0-3794 GCA_041487825.1 Candidatus Dormibacteraceae bacterium
CCCCGTCGAGTCGTGGACGATCGACGTCGAGCTCGCAAAGCAGGTGGCCGACCTGCACTTCCTGGCCAGGCTCCACCGCCTGCGCGGCGAGCCTGCAGACAGTGCTATCGCAGAGGAGACTGAGGCCAAGGCCGACACCAAGCTCGTGGTGCGGACCGAGGCCGAAGCACAGGTGATCGTTCGCAAGCTCGAAGGCGCCAGCTACCGGGTCGTCGGTGTCGAGAAGAAGCGCCGGACGAAGAGCTCGTATCTGCCGTACATCACCTCCACGCTGCAGCAGGACGCGTCCAGCCGGCTGCGCTTTGCGCCGCGTCGCACCATGCGTGTGGCCCAGGACCTTTACGAAGGCATCGAGCTCGGAGACGAAGGCTCCACCGGCTTGATCACGTACATGCGCACCGACTCGACGCGCATTTCGGCCGAAGCCGAGGCCAAGGTCAAGGGATGGATCAAGGAGAAGCACGGAGACAAGTACGTCGGAGGCACCCGGACGGCCAAGTCGAGCCCAGGGGCCCAGGACGCACACGAGGCGATCCGGCCGACCGACGTCAACCGGACGCCGGAATCCATCCGCAAGTTCCTCAGCGCCGACCAGCTGAAGCTGTACGACCTGATCTGGCGCCGCTTCGTGGCCAGCCGGATGGCACCGGCGGTGTACGACCAGACGCAGGTCGAGATCGAGGGAGGAGAGTACGTCTTCCGGGTGACCGGATCGGTTCTCGCCTTCGATGGCTTCTACAAGGTCTGGGAGCGGGACGAGAAGGAGGAGGCCGACCTTCCGCAGCTTGCCGAGGGTGAGGACCTCGATTACCACGGCCTCAAGCCGGAACAGCATTTCACCCAACCGCCGCCCCGCTACTCGGAGGCGACGCTGATCAAGGAGCTTGAGCAGCGCGGGATTGGGCGCCCTTCGACCTATGCCCCGATCGTCGAGACGATCAAAGACCACGGTTACGTCGAGCTCAAGGAGCGGCGGCTGCATCCGACGCGCATCGGCGAGGCCGTGAACACGATCATGGTCGAACATTTCAAGGCGATCTCCGACGACGCCTACACGGCGACGCTGGAGAAGCGGCTCGACGAGGTCGAGCAGGGAAACCAGGAATGGGTGCCCGTGGTGAGCGACTTCTACGGTCCGCTGCAGAAGATGCTCACGAATGCCGAAGAGGCGATGCCTTCCGACACGGACGAGGTCTGCCCGCTGTGCAAGGAAGGCCATCTCGTCCTGAAGGCCAGCCGTTTCGGCCCCTTCATGGGCTGCTCGCGCTATCCGAAATGCAAATTCCGCCGGGCTTTGACTCCGAACGGCGAGCTGCCTGAACCCAAGTTGCTTGACGAAGCGTGCCCAGTGTGCGGAAAGCCGCTGCAGCTGCGCACAGGACGCTACGGCGAGTTCATCGGCTGTTCGGGCTATCCCGAATGCAAGTACATAAAGAAGGACGCGGCCCAGGCCGACAAATTGACGGGCGAGAAGTGCCCCATGTGCGGGGAGGGTGACGTCGTCGAGCGGACGGGACGCTACGGGCCGTTCGTCGCCTGCTCGCGTTACCCGGAGTGCAAGTACCGGGCCAACATCGGCAAGGACGGCAAGGTGGGGCAGGGCCCCAAGCTGCTGGACGAGCCCTGCCCGATCTGCGGCAAGCCGCTGGTCGAGCGCCGCGGCAGGTACGGCATGTTCAAGTCTTGCTCCGACTACCCGACGTGCCCTGGACCGCCGGGCGACAAGAAGGTCGAAGCCTAGTCGGACTTTCGGCGATACATTAGACGCAACGATGCGATCACTCGCGAGCCTGGTGCTGATGATCCTGGTCGCGCTCGCCTGCGGCGGCACGGCATCCTCGGGCGGACACCCGGCCAGTCCCAGCCCAAGCCCGTCCGCACCGTCAACGCCAACGTCAAGCCCCTCGCCATCACCCGTCGCCGGCGGCTACGGCCTGCTCCTCACCGCGGGGACCCTGGAGATGATCACACCAACCGGCACGGTCGCGGCTCACGCATCCGTGGCCGCACCCTCGGTGAACACGTGCGGGCAGGGCACGGGCGCCGTGCTTCAGCCGCCGGTAAGCGCCACGGCCGACAAGGTCTTCTTTCGCGACGGTAACACCAGGATCCGTTACCTGACCCCCGACGGTCTGGCCGGAGACGCGACGACCGTACCCGGTGGTGCCTCGAAGGTGAGCTTCTTCTCGGTCAGCCCCGACGACCGGCGGATCGCCGTGCTGGTCGAGGATCTCTCCGCCGCCACCACGATCAGCCTGAGCCTGTACGTCGAGGACCTGGCCGGCCACGCCCACCACTCGGTCATCTACACGAACAGCGTGGGGAAGCTGAAGAGCGGAAGCACACTGTGGCCGATGGGCTGGCATAGGGGACAGCTGGTGCTGGCGGTCTACCCGCCCTGCACGTTTGAGCCGGCAGGAATCACGCCATCCGAGTGGCATGTGTCCAATGCCTCGACGGCGGCGCGAATAGCCACCATTCGTTCCACGAACTGCACTCTGAGCGCCTCACCGTCGCCTGCTGGAGTGGCGTGTATAAACGCCCCGGGAGAGACGACTCTCTACAACTGGGCCGGGAAGGTCATATCTGTCACGGGACCGGGAGCACTGGCCGCCGGAGGCACCACGGACTTCAGCCAGACCGGTCTGTCTCCGACCGGGGAGAGCATCTTCTTCGGAACCGGCGCCGGTATCGGCGCTCCGTCACCGGCTACGCAGATCGTGCAGCTGGGCCCCGGACCGTACGCCACCGTGCGTGGTCACATCGCGTGCGAATGGATCGACGAGGATCACCTGCTCGCCCCCGACGCTGTGATCCAGTTTCCGGCCGAGACCCCGGGCAACGTTCAGGTCACCGCAAAGGTGACCCCGCTGGACGCCAGCGGCGAGTGCGTGGGCCGGTTTCCCGGCCGACTGTGACGGGTATACTCAGCCAGCCAGTCCCACCGACGGCGCACTGCGCGCCTGGCGCGACTGAGTTAGCACGCTCGGGGCAACACCCCTGTCCTTCGCCAGAAGGCAGAACCGGGCGGAAGTTCAACAGGGAGGCAATCGAACGTGGCTCAAGTGACGCTGAAACAGCTGCTGGAGGCGGGTGTCCACTTCGGGCACCAGACCAGCCGCTGGAACCCGAAGATGCGCGCCTATATCTTCACGGCCCGCAACGGCATCCACATCATCGACCTGCAGAAGACGGTCCGGCTCCTCGACGACGCCTGGGATTTCGTCCGGGGCGTGGCGGCCAGCGGCAGGCCGGTTTTGTTCGTAGGCACGAAGTAGCAGGCCCAGGAGACGATCCAGACCGAGGCCGCACGCTGCGGCATGTACTTCGTCAACCGCCGCTGGATGGGTGGCATGCTGACCAACTTCAGCACCGTCAAGAAGCGCATCGAGCGACTGCAGGAGCTACGCAAGATGCAGCAGGAAGGCCAGTTCGAGTCGATGCCGAAGAAGGAGGCCAAGCGCCTCCAGGACGAGCTCGACCGGCTGATGTTCCACTTCGACGGCATCGCGGACATGAAGCGGTTGCCGGGCGTCTCAGCAGGGAACTGGATCACCGCATCGCCGGCGAGCAGGTGGTCCTCATCTATCCAGCCGCACGCGGCGTGACCCTGGAGCGTGGCGTACGGCCCAGGCCCGAGCTGGACGATTCGCGTCGACGGTACGGATTGGCCCAGGCTGGTACCGGTCGAGAAAAATATGCTCTGGCCGGCGGGTGAGAGCCCGGTCGTCGAGCCCGCACCCGATATCCCCGGACCGGCGACCGACACCACCTTTCCGGCCCAGTCGTAAAGC
>JBGPOC010000252.1:0-3751 GCA_041487825.1 Candidatus Dormibacteraceae bacterium
CGCCGGCGCTTTGCGAGAGCGACGCCCTCGTTATGCAGCGATTCAGCTCCGGGTCCTCGCGCGAAGCGCCCGGCGATGAGGAAAAACCATCCGGGTTTTCCCTCATAGGGGGGTCGAAGACCCCCCTATGCTCTGGCGCCCACCCCTCGGAAGATGGGGTTCTGGGCCAGTTCGCGTTCGAGGCTGGTGGCGGGCCCGTGCCCGGGATACAGCGCCGTGGTCGGAGGTAGGCGCAGCAGCTTGGTGCCGATGCTCATCATCTGCCTGCGGATGTCCGTCTCCGGCGTCTGCTTGCCGATGCCCCCGGCGAGGATCGTGTCGCCGACGAATGCATGGTTGGCGACCACGAAGCAAAGGCTGCCCGGCGTGTGGCCCGGCGTGTGGAGGACCGAGAGCTTGAACTCGCCGAACTCGAGCTCGTCGCCATCAATCAGATACCTGTCGGCCGAACGCAGGAACTGCTTGGCATCGGCAGGGTGAATCGCGGTCTGGCCGCCGGTCAGCTCCTTGAGCTCGTCCTTGCCGGCAACGTGGCCTGGGTGGCAGTGCGTCGCAACGATGAAGCGAACCTTCAGGTCCTTGACCTGGTCGGCGAGCTTGTCTGCAGGCAGGCCCGGGTCGATCACTATCGCCTCCTTGGTGGATGAGCAGGTGATGACGTAAGCGTTGACCTCGCGATCCAGCTTGACCTTGACGATCCCGAGCTTCATACCGTACGAAATCTACGCGACTTCGCGGTGGAGGCGCGAGGAAGGGCCAAAATTGAGTCAATGCAACGCACGGCGGTCATTGTGTTTGCCGGCGCCCTGCTGCTCGTTTGCCTGTACTGGACGTACGGCTACATCCGTCGCCGCTCCCGCAAACGCTACTGAGCGCCGGCCTCGCCCTGGACTTTGATTCGGAGCGCGTCGAGGTAGTCGAACTTATCCAGAGCGGGCTTGGCTCGGGCTCGATCCGGATATTTCGCGGTCTGGATCGCCTCGAGCAGCAGCTCGATCTCCTCGTGAGTGAACTGGATAGTCCGGTAGACGACCTCTTTCACCTTCGCGGGGCGATCGACGGCTTCTCTGATCACGTCGTCCGTGTCGCTGACGACCTGTGGACGGGTGGGCCGGAAGAGCTCCTCCGAGCCTGCTAGCGATACGCGCTTGAAGGTGGTCATTACCTGTGATTCTCCAACACTTTTGCCGCGAGCGCACGGTACGCCTTCGCTCCGTCAGAGTCCTTCGCGTACTGGAGGATCGACTGTCCAGCGAGCGGAGTCTCCGCAAATCGGATCGAGGCCGTGACGCCGAAGTCGTAAACCTTGTCTCCGTACTTTTCCCTGACGGCCGCGAGCACCTCTTGCGAATGGAGGGCCCGCTGCTTGTAAAGCGTCGGCAGGATGCCGGTGAGCTCCAACCTCGGGTTCAACCTGCGCTTGACGCGCTCCATGGTGATCAACAGCTCCTGCATTCCCTTCAACGCGAGGAATTCCGCCTGTAGCGGAACCAGGACCTCGTCGGCTGCGACCAGAGCGTTGATGACGATGAGGTCCAACGAGGGCGGGCAGTCGATGATGATGAAGTCGTATCGCTTCTGGGCCGCCTCCAGCTTGTCGCGCAAGATGCTCTCGCGTCCGATCTCGTTGATCAGCTGGTTTTCCGCGCCGGCGAGCTCCACGTCCGCGGGAATGTAGTGGACCCCCATCTGCGGGGCTTCCTGGACGACGTCCGTAACCGTGGTTTCCGGGTTCACCAGGAGGTCGTAGATCGTCTTTTCGAGGTCGCTCGGCGGCTTCATGTAGAGCGTGAGGTGCCCCTGGGCGTCCAGGTCGATGAGCAGCACCCGTTGGCCCAACTCCGCCAGCGCGGCGCCCAGGTTCACGGCGGTGGTGGTCTTGCCCACACCCCCCTTTTGCATCGCGACCGCGATCGTTCGGGCCAAGAGTGCCCCGAGTCTAACCCAAGGCGGGCCACGATCGGCCAACCCGGGAGGCTCCAGGGGGCCGTGCTTCTACAATTGGCCGCGATGTACGGGCTCCTGCCGAGGCTGATCCTGCTCGGCGCCACGGGCGGCGTGACGGAATGATCATCGATATCGTCGTCGCCCTCGTGCTCCTGGTCGCCCTGTTCTTCGGCTACCAGCGCGGGGTGATCCAGCCGCTGATGGCGGAGATCTTCTTCTTCGGCACCCTGCTGCTGGTCTTCCGGTTCCACGACCTCTACACGACGGAGATGGCCAAGATCGCCCACCTCAACGCGGTGCTCAGCGTGTTCGTCGCGATCATCCTGGCCATCGTCATGGGTGCGATCGGCGGCGCGATCGGCGGCGCCTTTCATCGCATCGAGTCGATACGCGGGATCGACGGGCTGCTCGGCGTTTTCGTGCACGTCGCCGTGACTCTCGTCGTCATCTACCTCGCCATCTCGGCCCTGGTTGTGCTCGACAACGCGTTCGTGCCGACGTTGAACGCGGCTTCTCTCTCGCTGGCGCAGGTCAACCAGCTCGAGTCATGGATCGAGTCCAACCCGATCACCGCGGCCATGGTGTCCAAGGACGACCTGAAAGCGCTCAAGGACGCCGCCGGCGGAGCCTCGGGCGCGCACCTCGATTCGGTGCAGGGAATCCATCAGCTTCAGCAGATATACACGGGCTTCCTCGAGCCGCAGCTGCACGGCTCGCGCGCCGTGCCGATCATCCTGAGCATCGGCAGCCATCTGCCCTTCATCGGGCATGTCGGCCCGAACGACCTGCACCCGGCGCCCACGCCCGCTCCGTCCCCCAGCCCGACGGCCACGCCGAAGCATTCCCCAACTCCTCCCAAATCGACCCCGAAGAGGTCACCCTGAGAAGGTAGTCATGCTCGACTTTTCGTTGACGCCGGACCAAGAGCAGTTGGTGAGCACGGTTCGCGACTTCTGCGCTCGCGAGTTTGCGCCCACGATCGGCGCCAATGACCGCGCTGGTCATCACGACCCCGAGATCTTCGCGAAGCTCGCCTCGATCGGCCTGCCTGGTGTGTGCTTCCCGCAGCGCTACGGCGGCTACGGTCTCGACTACCTGTCGCTGGGACTCGTCTGCGAAGAGCTCGAGTACGTGGACACTGTCTTTCGAACGGTGCTCTCGGTTCATGTCGGGCTGGTCGGCATGGGCCTCTACACGTGGGGCACCGAGGAGCAGAAGCTTCGATGGCTGGGGCCGATGGCCCGTGGCGAGAAGCTCGCCTGCTACGGCCTCACCGAGCCCAATGCCGGCTCGGACGTCGCATCCATGCAGGCGACGGCTCGCCGCAACGCGGACACCTATGTGCTGAACGGGCAGAAGGTGTGGGTGTCGGACGCGGACACCGCCGACTTCATGCTCGTATTCGCGAAAACCGACCCCAAGGGCGGCCACCGCGGAGTCACCGCCTTCATGCTCGATCGGGCCGCCTGCGGCAGCACGCTGCGCACCGAGCCCATCGCTGACCGATTGGGCATCCGCGCCGGCGACGTGGGCTCGATCTTCATGGCCGATGTCGAGGTGTCGGAGGCGGATCGAATCGGGGACGAGGGCGATGGCTTCAAGATCGCCATGAGCTGCCTCGACAATGGCCGGTACACCGTTGCCGCGGGCGCCACCGGCACGGTGCGTGCCAGCCTCGACGCCTCGGTGAAGTACGCGCGCGAACGCAAGACCTTCGGCCAGGAGATCGGGCGCTACCAGCTGGTCCAGCAGATGATCGCGAAAATGGCGCGGGATTACGAGATCTGCCGGCTGCTGTACTACA
>JBGPOC010000253.1:0-3745 GCA_041487825.1 Candidatus Dormibacteraceae bacterium
AGGCGAAGCGGGAAGGCGAGCTGGCGGCCCGCCTGAGGGCCGGCGATGCCGACCGCAAGCACCGCCCGGCTCGTCCGCTCACCCGTTACGGATTCCGATGATGGGTGGCCATCCTGTGAAGCAGCTCCGAAAGTCGACCCGCCGGGGCACACGCCACAACCCTATGATGCAAACGTTCAATTTGACCGATAGGAGGCGAACATGAAGCGTTGGGCTGCTCTGCCGATCTGCTCGGTGCTCTTGCTTGCCGCGTGCGGGGGCGGCACCACCACATCGACGACCACCACCGGCGCCACGCTGCAGGCGAACATCGCCGCCGAGGTTCCGGCCGACATCAAGGCCAAGGGCGCTTTGCAGGTCGGAGTCGACGCCACGTACGCCCCCAACGAGTTCATCGACCCCGAGTCCGGCCAGATTCGCGGCTGGGACATCGATCTCGGCGTCGCCCTCGGCAAAGTGATCGGCGTCCCGTTCGTGTTCAACAACGCGGACTTCGGCAGCATCATCCCTGACATCGGGACCCGCTACGACCTCGGCATCTCGAGCTTCACGCCGACCGTGGAGCGTGAGAAGACGGTCGATTTCGTGACCTACTACCAGGCCGGGGAGTCGTGGATCACCAAGACCGGTGGCCCTCAGATCAACACCCCGACGGACCTGTGCGGACTGACCGTGTCGGTCGAGACGGGCACCACAGAGGAGGCGGACGCCTGGGGCTTCATCGGCAAGACACCTGACGGCTCGCCGATCAGGGGCGACGTCAACCACTGCAAGGCGGCAGGCAAGGCGGACATCACAGTGCACAGCTTCACCAAGCAGACCGACGCCGACGCGGACCTGCTGGCCGGGCACGCTCAGCTCGGCTGGGCCGACCAGCCGGTCGCGGACTACCAGGTCAAGCAGTCCAACGGCCAGGAGCAGATCAGCGGGAAGCCGTGCAGCCTCGCCCCCTACGGGATCGCCCTCGCCAAGGGCAGCGCGCTCGCGCAGGCACTGCAGGACGCGCTGAAGTACCTGATCGACAAGGGCTACTACGCGCAGATCCTCAAGGCATGGAACGTTGAAGATGGCGCCGTCCCGAGCAGCGGCGTCGCCCTCAACGTGAACACCGCGGGGGGTGCGTCGTGCGTGCCGGCGTATTGATCGGGTTGAACCCCTAAAGCTGCTGATCGGGTAACGGGTCATGAGCGCACAGGCTGCGCCAAGCCCGGAGGCGATCCAGGCCATCCCGGTGCGCCATCCATGGCGCTTGGTGGCGGCCGCGATCATCCTGCTCGTCTTCGCCAGCGTCGCGTACACGATCGCGACGGCACCGAACCTGCGCTGGAGCCAGGTCACGCACTGGCTCTTCCAGCACAGCGTGCTGCAGGGGGCTGTCGGCACGATCGTGCTTACCGTCCTCGCCATGGTCATCGGCATCGTCCTGGGAGTCGCCCTGGCCGTGATGCGCCTCTCGCCGAATCCGGTGATGTCAGTCGTGAGCTGGTTCTACATCTGGTTCTTCCGCGGCACGCCCGTCCTGGTGCAGCTCTTCTTCTGGTGGAACCTGCCCCTCATCCTTCCCCATATCGGGATCGGCATCCCGTTCACGTCAATCGGCTGGCACACCGACACCGTAAAGCTGATATCTCCGTTCATCGCGTCGTTCGCGGGGCTCGGCCTCAACGAGGGCGCGTACATGGCCGAGATCGTCCGCGCCGGGATCATCTCGGTCGAGCAGGGGCAGACCGAGGCCGCCCAAGCCCTCGGCATGCGCCGGATGCTGGTGATGAGCCGGATCGTCCTCCCCCAGGCGATGCGGGTGATCATTCCGCCCACCGGCAACGAGACGATCTCCATGCTCAAGACGTCGTCGCTCGCCTTCATCACCACCTATGGCGAGCTGTTCCGCGTCGCGACCGAGATCTCGGCGTTCAACTACCGGATCGTCGAGCTGCTGTTCGTGGTCAGCATCTGGTACCTGGCGTTCACCTCCGTCCTCACGGTCGGGCAGTACTACCTGGAGAGGTATTTCGCCCGTGGAGCGACGCGCCAGCTGCCGCTGACGCCGCTCCAGAGGTTCCGGCGGATGCTGCTGACGGGCCATCTGCCGCCGCCGGAACCGCCCATGCTTCGAGTGCCACTCCCCAGCGAGCGGGGCAAGGTGATATGAGCGGCACCCCGATGGTCAAGGCGGAGGCCGTCCACAAGAGCTTCGGCCGCCTCCACGTGCTCCAGGGCATCGACCTCGAGGTCGCGCCCAAGGAGGTGATGTGCCTGATCGGCCCCTCGGGCTCGGGAAAGAGCACGTTCCTTCGGTGCATCAACCACCTGGAGAAGATCGACGCGGGCAGGCTCTACGTCGACGGAGAGCTGGTCGGCTACGCGCAACGCGGCGATAAACTGTACGAGCTGCCCGACAAGGAGGTATGCCAGAAGCGGGCCGAGATCGGGATGGTGTTCCAGCACTTCAACCTCTTTCCACACATGACCGCCCTCGGGAACGTGACCGAGGCGCCGATACGGGTGAAGGGCGAGAGCCGGGCAGCGGCGGTCGAGCACGGCCGAGCGCTTCTTGCCCGGGTCGGCCTGGCCGAAAAGGAGAACGCGTATCCCAGGCAGCTGTCAGGCGGCCAGCAGCAGCGTGTGGCGATCGCCAGGGCCCTGGCGATGCGGCCCAAGCTGATGCTGTTCGACGAGCCCACCTCGGCGCTGGACCCCGAGCTGGTCGGCGAGGTCCTGGACGCCATGCGCACGCTGGCCGAGGATGGCATGACGATGGTCGTGGTGACTCACGAGATGGGCTTTGCGCGTGAGGTGGGCGACTGGCTGGTCTTCATGGACGCGGGGGCGATCGTGGAGGCCGGCAAGCCCCGCGAGATCCTGACCGATCCCCAGCACGAGCGGACGAAATCCTTCCTCTCCAAGGTCCTTTAGGAAGGCGCCGTTTCCGACCTGTAGCGCCGGTGCCGGGCTTACCCTATGCTCTGCGGTGGCAGCGGTTTCCGTTCGCCGGCCGGGACGGCCGGTCGGGGCCTTCTGAGTAGACCTGTTGTCGGCGCACTCTCGCCCCAAGGCCGTGGCCGCTGGGAAGAAGGCAGCAGGGACAAAGAAGAAGTGTGTGGACACTAGGAGGTCCGATATGAAATTGGCCAGGTTATTGCCGGTGCTTGTGCTGTCGGGGTTGATCCTGATGGCATGCGGCGGCAGCAGCGGCGGCGGCACTACGGCGGTCAAGAAGATCGCCCTGCTCTTGCCGGAAGCCACGACCGCGCGTTATGACACCAAGGACATGCCTTATTTCAAGGCGAAGCTGGCCGCGCTCTGTCCTACCTGCCAGCTGCTCTACAGCAACGCCAAGCAGGATGCGCCGACACAGCAGACCCAGGCGGAAGCGGCCATCACCAACGGAGCCAGCGTCATCGTCCTGGACCCGGTCGACGGCACGGCAGCCGCGGCGATCGTCACCAAGGCCAAGGCTGCGAACATCCCGGTCATCTCCTATGACCGGCTCGTCCTGGCCAATGCCGACCTGAACTATTACCTGTCGTTCGACAACGCCGCCGTCGGCGCGCTGCAGGGGAACGCCCTGCTGACAGCAATGGGAACAAAGACCAACCCCACCATCGTGGAGATCAACGGCGACCCGGCCGACAACAACGCCAAGCTGTTCAAGCAGGGCGCGCACAGCGTCCTGGACGGCAAGGTCACGTACTTCAGGGAATACGACACACCCGGCTGGAAGCCTGACAACGCCAAGACCGAG
>JBGPOC010000254.1:0-3741 GCA_041487825.1 Candidatus Dormibacteraceae bacterium
CCCGGTGCGGCGCGCCGGCCTGTACGCGCCCGGCGGCCGCGCTGCATATCCATCCACGGTCCTAATGACGGCGATCCCGGCTCGCATCGCTCGCGTGCCGGAGGTCGTGCTGGCGACGCCGCCGCGTGCGGACGGCACCGTGCCTGCGGCGATCCTGGCCGCGGCCCACATCGCCGGCGTCGATGCCGTCTACAGGATCGGGGGCGCGCAGGCGATCGCCGCGCTGGCCTACGGGACGGCGTCCATTCCGCGTGTCGACGTCGTCGCCGGGCCTGGCAACATTTACGTGACGCTCGCCAAACGCGAGGTGTTCGGGGCCGTGGGGGTGGACGGCATCGCGGGGCCGACCGAGGTCATGGTCATCGCCGACGCCCACGCGCGCCCGGACTTCGTCGCCGCGGACCTGGCCGCCCAGCTGGAGCATGACCCGCTCGCGTGGGCTGTCCTGGTGACCGATTCCGCGGCGCTGGCCGATCGGGTCGAGGAGGAGCTCGAGAGCCTGCTGCTCGGGTTGGAGCGCGCAGAGATCATCCGGGCGGCGAACTGCTGCGTCATCGTCGCCGACGACCTTGAGCAGGCGATATACCTGGCCAACGACTTTGCGCCCGAGCATCTTCTGATCGTCACCGAGGACGCCGCGCGCCTGGCAACGCAGGTCGAGAACGCAGGCGCGGTTTTCGTGGGACCCTATGCGACCGTGCCGCTTGGTGATTACGCTGCCGGCCCGAACCACACGCTTCCAACCTCGGGCGCGGCTCGTTTTGCATCACCACTCGGCGTGCACACCTTCATGAAGCGCACGAGCGTGCTGAGCCTCAATCGTGGTGACCTCGAGATGCTGCGCGAAGCGTGCCTGAGACTGGCCGCGATGGAGGGGCTGAGTGCGCATGCCCACGCGATCGAGGTTCGCCTTGAGTAGAAACGCGGAAGTTTCGCGCAACAGCAAGGAGACGCGACTGCGGGCCAAGGTCGAAGTCGCCGGACGTGGGCGGGTCAAAGTTACGACCGGGCTCGCGTTCCTGGACCACATGCTCGAGCAGGTCGCCCGCTACGGAGGATTCGACCTCACGTTTCGCGGGTCGGGCGACGTGCACGTCGATACGCACCACCTGGTCGAGGATGCAGGGATCGTCCTGGGCCAGGCCCTTTCGAAGGCGCTCGGCGATCGAGCCGGGATCACCCGCTTCGCATCGGCCTACGCGCCGCTTGATGAAGCCTTGGCCCGGGTCGTGGTCGACCTCGGCAGGCGCCCATACCTGTCGTACAACGTCCCTTTGCGCGGACGGATCGGGACCATGGAGTCGGAGGTGCTCGAAGAGTTCTGGCGCGCGCTTTCGATCCACCTCGGCGCGACGATCCACGTCGACGTGATCCGTGGACGCAACCGCCACCATGTCGCCGAGGCGACGTTCAAGGCGTTGGGCCTTGCGCTCCGCGAGGCGATGGCCCAGGGGGGCGGGCCCGGAGTTCCCTCCTCGAAGGGGCTTCTCGGATGATCGCCATCGTCGACTACGGCGTGGGCAATGTGCGGTCGGTGGAACGGGCGCTGCGCCACGTCGGCGGCGAGGCCAAGCTGACAGCCGACCCCGACGAGCTCGAGCGTGCAAACGGCCTGGTGCTGCCAGGGGTGGGAGCTTTTGCGCCGGCGCTGCGGAAGCTCTCGGAGGGCGGGCTGGGGCGACGCGTGGTCGAGCTCGCGGGGAAGGGGACTCCGATCCTCGGTGTGTGCCTCGGCTACCAGCTCCTGTTCGAGGAGTCGATGGAGCATGGTCGCCACCAGGGCCTTGCGCTTCTGCCAGGGCGCGTGCGGCTGGTCAACACCAGCCAGCTGCTGCCGGTGATTGGCTGGTGCCGGCTCATTCAGACCGAGCTGTCGCCGCTCTGGGAAGGCATCGCGGACGGGTCCTACATGTATTTCGTCCATTCGTACACTCCCGACTCGAATCGCCACTCCATCGCCTCGACCGAGCACTCGCCGGCCGCGGCGGCCGCGCGTAGGCGGGTGATGGGCACCCAGTTCCATCCCGAGAAGAGCGGGCCTGACGGTCTTCGGATCTACGAGAACTTCGTGGCGATTTGCGAATGAGCCAACCACCCGATCACGTTCAACTGAATCGCGCGCTGTGGGATGTCAAGGCCGCCGGCTACGCCGAGGCAGGCCGCCGTGCATGGGCGGCGCGCGAGCCTCGATGGGGAATCTGGGGCGTGCCCGAGTCGCAGCTGCACGTGCTGCCGCAGGTGAAGGGGCTCGATGTGATCGAGCTCGGTTGTGGAACCGCATACCTCTCCTCCTGGCTGGCGCGCCGGGGGGCGAAGGTGGTGGGGATCGACAACTCGGCGCAGCAGCTTGCCGGTGCCCGGCGTTTCCAGGAGGAGTTCGGGCTCGATTTCCCGCTCATCCATGGCGACGCCGAAAGGGTGCCCCTTGCGGACGGGAGCTTCGACCTGGCGATCAGCGAGTACGGCGCCTGCCTCTGGTGCGACCCCTACCGGTGGATCCCCGAAGCGGCAAGACTTCTGCGTCCGGGCGGGCGTTTGATCTTCCTGACCAACGGGACGCTGGCGGTGCTCACGTTCCCTGACCTGGAAGCCGACGGACCGGCCGGCACGACGCTGCTGCGCGATTATTTCGGGCTGCACCGAATGCAGTGGCCTGACTCCACAGGAGTCGATTTTTACCTCGGATACGGCGACTGGATCAGGCTCCTTCGCGCCAACGGGTTCGAGATCGAGGACATGGTCGAGGTGAGACCCCCGGAAGGTGCGGTCACGAATCATCCGGAGATCGCGACCCTGGAGTGGTCGAGACGCTGGCCGTGCGAGGAGATCTGGAAAGCGCGCAAGGCGGACCCCACCCCTGTCCCCTCCCCACCGGTGGGGAGGGGCACCTGATATCGTGCCCGCGAAAAGGATCATCCCCTGCCTCGACGTCACCGACGGCCGGGTCGTCAAGGGCGTCCGGTTCAAGGACTTGCGCGACGCGGGCGACCCCGCGGAGCTGGCGGCGCTCTACGACCGCGAGGGCGCGGACGAGATCGTGTTCCTGGACATCACCGCCTCCTCCGAGGGCCGAAACATCCTCCTGGAGGCGGTGGCGCGCACGGCTGACCAGGTTTTTATCCCCCTGACCGTGGGCGGCGGGGTTCGCTCGGTCGACGACATGGCCGAGCTGCTGACACACGGCGCCGACAAGGTGTCCGTCAACACCGCCGCGCTGGCCGACCCCGACCTGATCACCCGATGCGCCGAGGTCTTCGGATCGCAGTGCGTTGTGCTGGCCGTCGACGCTCGGCGTCGGGCTGAGGGTCAGGGGTGGGAGGTCTTCAGCCATGGCGGTCGGCAGGCGGCCGGGCGCGACGCCGTGGATTGGGCTGTGCTCGGTGAGGAGCTGGGGGCCGGCGAGATACTGCTCACGTCGATGGACAGGGATGGGACGCACGACGGGTATGACGTCCAGCTGTTGAAGGCGGTCAGCTCGGCGGTCAGGCTTCCGGTTATTGCGTCGGGCGGGGCGGGCGTGGCCGCCCACATGTATGAGGCGCTCACCGAGGGTGGGGCGGAGGCGGCGCTCGCGGCCTCCATCTTTCACTTCGGCGAGCTCTCGATCCAGGGCGTGAAGCAGGAGCTGGCCGCGCGCGGGTTGGAGATCCGGCGATGACACCGGACTTTTCTAAAGGGCTCGGACCGGCTGTGGGCCAGGCCGCCGCGCCGGGCCGGGGTGTGATGGTCGCCGACTTGGAC
>JBGPOC010000255.1:0-3713 GCA_041487825.1 Candidatus Dormibacteraceae bacterium
CGACGCGATGGCCCGGGGCGTCGCCCCGGCGACTACCCCACCGCGGATCTTGGTGGGCGCCCTCTGGTCACCTGCCCACATTGCGGGATGACCGTGCCTATCGGCGACTTCTGCGGCCACTGCGGGGCCCATCTCACAACGGCGAGCGTGATGCGGAGACACGCATACGCGGCCGTACCCTCTGAACGGGTCGCCCACCTGTCGATCATCAGCACGCTGTTCCCCCACCTTCCGCATCACCAGGGCGGCGCATTCCGGTGGGGTCTGGTGGCCGGCGTAGCGCTGGTGGTGGTGCTCGCCGTTCTTCACCTGTTCGCCCCGGCGACCGCGGCCGCCACCTTCCTGCTGCCGGCGTTGTACCTGCTGTATCTGTACGAGGTCGAGGTTTACGAGAGCGAACCGTGGCTCGTGGTCGGCGCGACGATGGCGGCCGGCGCCGTGCTCGGTTACGGCTTCACCGCATTCGCTGGCGGCATCGCGTCGCAGCTGAACCTGAGCGGCGACAGCTCCGAGGCCTTCCAGCTGGCCGGCTTGACGATCCCGATCGTGGCGCAGGCGTTGATGCTCGCCGGACCCCTGGCCCTCTACCTGTTCAGAAGCCACTTTCGAGAACCCCTCGACGGGCTCACGTTCGGCGCGGCGTCAGCCCTCGGATTCACGCTCAGCAGCACTCTGACGATCTTCTGGCCGCTGCTCGATGGTCCGTTGGTTGGGAGTGGCGCACCGCTTGACTGGGCGTTGCGACTGCTGCGCGCCGGGATCCTTGTCGCACTCGTCAACGCCAGCACCACCGCACTCGTCACGGCCTCGCTGTGGCTGCACCGGTACGACCGGCGGCGTTCTCGGCGGACATGGCAGGTCAGCATCCTGTCCACCGTGGTGGTTGCGATCGGCTCGCAAATCGTGCTCGCGATGCTCGACCTGGCCGTTTCCGACCTCATCGCTCAGATCGTGATCCGGTCCCTAGTGACCGTCGCGCTCCTGCTTTACGTTCGGTTCGTGATCCACCAGGCGCTAATGGCGGAGGGGGCGGTGCACGAGATCGGGCCGGACGCACCCTGCCCGGAGTGCCATCGCGTCGTGCCGACCATGCTTTACTGCCCCGCCTGCGGCGTGAATCGGGCGGCATCCGCGAAGCACTCCCGACCGCCGGTCGCGGGGCGTTCTTGATGGCGACCCAGGCGCGTTTCTGTGGGCGCTGCGGCACCCAGCTCGCTCCAGGGGCGGTGTTCTGCGGGCGCTGCGGCGCGCCGCAGGTTGCAGGCCCGGTGGCTGCGCCGCCGGTGGCGCCTCCATCGGCCTACGGCTACCAGCTTGCGCAGCCGGGCGCATTTCCGGGCGCCGGCCGGGTCAAGGTTCCGCAGCTCATGGTGATCGTCGGCCTCGTCACCAGACTGGCCATCGCGACGGTCGCAGTCAGCGCGTTCGCGATCTCCCGCGTGATCGGGACGCACACAGCCTGCACCGCCAACTGCAACCCGAAGATCGTCACCCCGCTGCCCGAGTCCAACACCTACCGCAGCGTGTCGTTCAGATTCGAGGTCGACTACAGCTCTGCGTGGAAGGTGCGAAGCCAGAACGCCGACGGGGTTTCGTTGGGCACGAGGTACGGGCGCCTGGATGTGGCCGGCTCGCGCTCCGACCAGTCGCTCAGACAGCTAGTCGACGCCACGGTGTCGGCGCTTCCGACTTCCCGCTACCAGAGCGTTACCCGGCTCTCGGATCTGAAAGGCGCCCACATCGGCGACCAGGACGGGCTCGGGGCCCTGTACTCGGCGAACCTCGTCGGATCGAACGCGACCGCGACCAAGGTCCGCTTCATCGTCATCGCAGCGTCCCGAGGTGGGGTCTCGATCGTCGTCTTCGCGGTGGACCCCGCCGCCCCCAAGGACTTCCCCAGCGGCATGCCCGAAGGCCAGCAGTTCGACTACCTCTGCCAAGAATTCAGGTGGGGGTAAGGCACGGGTGAGGACGTAAGTCCTCCCCCGTGGAACCCCCACCTGTTTTCAGCATGCCTGCAGGTGTTTTGACAAGGCGTTGGGGTGACGGCCGGAGTGAATCCGGCCTTTCGCTCCACCTGGCTCTTTTCGATGACTCAGAATCGGGTGACGGTGGATACGACGATTTTGGCCTTTGCCGGGGTTTCCCTGTTGCTGGCGGTCACGCCTGGGCCGGACATGGCAGTGGTCACCAAGAACGCCCTGGCGCACGGGCGGCGCGGGGTCATCCTGACCACGACTGGGATCGCCCTCGCGCTCTCGATCTGGGTCACGGCCACCGCCTTCGGGCTGTCGGCGGTCGTTCGAGATTCGGGCGAGCTGCTACTCGTCCTCAAGATTGCCGGCGCCGCCTACCTGGGCTATCTGGGTGTGCGTACGCTGATCGATTCGCGAAAGCGCCCTGCCGACCTCATCGCAGGCACGCCACCCGCCGCGCCCGCCCACGTGATATTCCGGCAGGGATTTCTGTCCGCTCTTTCGAATCCGAAGCTGGGCGTGTTCTTCGTCACGTTCCTTCCCCAGTTCGTCGCTCCCGGCCAGGCCCTGCTCCCTCGGCTCCTCCTGTTGGGATTGATCTTCGCCACGATCGGCTGGACCTGGATGAACGTCTACGGCTTCCTGGTCACGCGCATCCGCGATTTCATCACCGCGCCGCGCGTTCGTCAGTGGATGGAGCGTGTGACCGGGGTCGTTCTGCTGGGCTTTGGCGTCCGCCTAGCGGTGGAACGGTTCTAGTTACCGACCTCAAAGGCCTGGCAGCTCGAAGCTGATGTCGTAGACGCCGCCGGCTAGCTTGGCGCGGTGGATCCAACCCATCTTCCGGAGCAGCCCGAGCATCTGCTGGTTCTCGGGAAGAACAATGAGCGTGAACACGTTGATGCCGTGCTCGCGAGCCACCTTGGCAAGGATGCTCATGAGCGCGCTGCCCAAGCCTCGACGCTGAAACTCGTCCACGACCGCGACCGCGGTCTCAGCAACCTCGGTGTTGGGGACGCGGTCGTACCGGGCGACGCCGACGATTCGTTCCTTGCCACCGGGCTTGTTGGTCGTGCCGACCAGCGCGAACCGATCGTTGTAGTCGACGACGGCGAGCCGGTGTGCCATCGCGTCCGGCATGCGCTTGAGAGGAGAGAAGAACCTGAAGTACACCGTCCGCTCCGACATCGCGGCGACGGCCTCGTGAAGCAGCGGTTCATCGTCCGGAACTATCGGGCGCACCTGAACCCTGCTTCCGTCGGTCAGCTCGATCGCGCGGGATTCGAAACCGGTCGCGCCCACGACAGGTAACCGTACGCGAACTACGATTCCCCGCGAATGAGCGGATCTGTGCGCCTCCGCAACCTCCTGATCGCCGCGGGCGCCGTCACAGCAATCCTCTTTGCAGGCTTCGACCTCTACCAGTGGGCCGTGGCCTACGCATCGGACAACTTTCACAACGACCTCACCTTCTATTACGCCGCGGCGAAGATCGGCCTCGATCATGGCTGGCAATCGATCTACGACCTTCGGCTGCAGCAGCAGGCACTCGACGCCATGGGTTCGCGGATCCAGATCGCGCAGCTCGCCCGGTACATCAGCCCGCCACCCGTGGCGTGGGCCGCGCTACCGCTGACCCTGCTGCCGTTTCAGGCCGCCTACGCGGTCTGGAGCGCACTGCTGCTGGGCGCGCTCGGCTGGACGTGGTACCTGGCGGTGCCGGGGACCGGCCTGCCG
>JBGPOC010000256.1:0-3687 GCA_041487825.1 Candidatus Dormibacteraceae bacterium
CCCCTAGCGACCGTGCTGACGGTTGCGGCGCTTGTCGTTCTGGGGATGCTCAACGCCCTCGGCATCAAGGAGAGCGCCCGCGTGACCGCTGTCATCGCGTGCATCGCCGGCGGCGGCCAACTCCTGGTCGTCATTGCGGTCGCTATCAGCCTCGGGCCGGACGGCATCATCCACAGCTTCAGCGCGCTGGCGGCCGGCCCGCCGTTGCCGGTCAAGACGCTTGTCATCGGATACGCTGCGGCCTTCCTCGCCTTCTCCGGCCTCGAGAGCATCGCCCAGCTCGCGCCGGCGATGCGCGAACCACGCCGCGTCATCGCCTCCTGGGCCATGGGCTGCGTCGTGATGTCGATCGCGATCACCAGCCCGCTCCTGACGCTGTGGTCGACGACCCTGCTGCCCAAGAACGCAGACGCGACACAGTTCATCTCACTTCTTGGTGCACACGTCTCAGGCCAGGTCTTTGGCGATTTCGTCGCCATCAGCGGCTCGCTGCTCCTGGTGTTCGCGAGCAACACGGCCATCATCGGCGCGTACCACGTGTTCATCGCCCTGGCGCGCATGGGGTTCATGCCGCGGGTGCTGGAGGCACGCAACCGCTGGCGCCGCACGCCTCATTGGGCGATCCTGGCCGCCATCCTCCTTCCCGTGATCATCGTGGTGGCGGCCCAGGGCAGCCTAAACCTGCTGGGTGACCTCTACGCGTTCGGTCTGCTGGGAACCTTCGTCCTCACATGCGTCAGCCTCGACGTGGTGCGCTGGCGTGAACGCACCCAATGGAACCTGGGCGCAATCGCGCTGTTCGCGGTGGGGATTCTCACCACCATCCTGGTCGTCATCCCGTGGTCGGTGAACCTGGTTGCGAAGCCGCTCGCGACCGAGTTTGGCGGAGCGCTGACCGTGATCGGTCTTGTCGCCGGCCTTGCGACGTACCGGTACAGCCGCGCCCAGCGGCCGAGCGTCTTTCCAGTGCCGTTCCGGCCGCAGCGAGCGGCGGCGTCCATCGCCAGTGCCCTTGGGAACCGGCCGTCGGCCGGCGACCTTCTGGTCATCCTGCCCCACGATCAGCTCGCCGCGGAAGCGGTGCTCGCCGAGGTATCGCGTGCCGCTTCGGGACGCGGCGCCGTCTTCCTCTATCGCGGCAATCGCTACCCGAACCAGCACCACGAGCTGCTCGAGGTGACCGATCCTTACTTGAAGGACTACGCGGCGCACGACGCGTTCGCAAGGGCGGAGAAGCTCGCCCGCGGCAAGGTGCCGAACCGCCGGTACGTCTATGTTCCGGGCAGCCTGCCGAGGGAGATGGTCGCGGAGGTGTGGAGGACCGTTTCGCCAAAGGAAACAGTGGTGACCATGGAAGACCAGGGCATGCTCCCGCCGCTGGCTGTAGATCGCGTCCACCGCCACGTGAACGACGGCACGGTCGTCCTCCACATGTTCACGGCCAAGGCCCACTCCCTCGCGGAAGCGGTCACCGCTTGATGATCAGGTAGGTCCGGCGAGCAGCCGGACCGTTCTCCTCCCCCCTTGCGGGGGAGGCCGCGCGTCAGCGCGTGTGGGGGGACGATGAGTCACGAAATTACGGGGTATCACGACTTGACTTGATGATGAGGTCCGGCGAACAGCCGGACCGTTCTCCTCCCCCCTTGCGGGGGAGGCCGCGCGTCAGCGCGTGCGGGGGGGGACGATGAGTCACGAATTACCGGGTGTCACGACTTGATGATGAGATCGCCCAGCTCCCGCGGGTAGGTCGTCATGACCCGGCGGCCGTCCTGGGTGATGACAACTGTGTCGGAGTGCCGGAAGCCACCCAGCTCCTTCACGTATACGCCCGGCTCGACGGTGAACACCATGCCCGGCTCGAGCACCGCCTCGTCGCCGCGGTCGAGAAACGGCGCCTCGTGCCCCTCGAGGCCGATCGAGTGGCCGACGTGGTGGCGCAGCCGGTCCTGGACGCCGAGCTCCTCGGCCAGCGTGACCGTGGCCAGCTCGACCTCGCCCGCGGTGACACCCGGGGCCATGACCTCGATGGCACGGGCCTGGAGCGCGAGCATGGCCGCGAACGCCCGCTCCTGCTCGCGGGTCGGCTCGCCCACGATCATCGTCCGTTCCAGCTCGCTCTGGTACCCGTCGATGTCGGCGCCGGCGCCGCTGACGAGGACGTCGCCCTTCTTGTTGCCATGCCCCTTCACGAAACCGTGGGGCATGGCAGTCGAGCGCCCGCCCACGAACATGGCCGTGAGGCCGCTGCCGTCGAAGCCGCGGGGGCGCCAGCCCGGCATCTCATGCACCATCTCGAACAGGGTCTCCGCCATGCACGGCAGATAGCACTCCATCTCCGTATTGCCCGTCACGATCGCTTCCTGCATCCGCCTGTGCGCGCGCACCGCCCAGTCGCAGCTGAGCTGTATGCAGGAGATCTCCGCCGCGGATTTCACCCTCCGCAGCGATTCGACGAGCATCTCCGCGTCCAGCGGGCGCTCCCCGATGAGATCGCTCAGCCGGGGCCCCCGGTAGCCCCAGTAGGGCACGTAACCGTCGTGGTCTGCACCCGTGCGACCGGGCCTCGCCCTGATCTCGGTGAGAATTGCCGCCACTCGTTCCATCGGATGCTCGGCGCCCGGGTACTCGAAATAGACCTCGACCCTGCCGATCAATGCGGTCGACTCCGCGTGCTCCTTCTCGACCGCCGGCACGACCAGGGCCGAATCGCCATCGGGACCCAGGACGAAGACGATCGGCCGTTCGGTCGGGATGTGGTGGAAGCCGGTCAGATACGCGATCCGCGCGGGGTAGAAGACGCACAGTGCGTCGAGCCCGGCCGCCTCCATCCCGGCAAGGACAGCGGCCCGCCGGTCGGTGTACTCCTGCGCGCTGATGGACCTCAAAGCAGAGGTTGGACCAGCTTGCGCCCCGCTCCCCGTCCCTCTCCCCGTTGGGGAGGGGGCCACTTTCTTAGTACGCGGCAAGCTTTCTCATCGCCTCCGCGATCTTGTGCGGGTTGGGCATGAAGAACTCCTCCTGCGGGGAGTTGAAGGGCATCGCGGGAACGTCCGGCGCTGCGACACGCACCACCGGCCCGTCGAGGTCGTCGAAGGCGTGCTCGGAGATGATGGCCGACACCTCGGCTCCGAACCCACCGGTGAGGTTGTCCTCGTGGACCACCATCGCCTTGCCGGTCTTGCGCACGGAGGCCAGGATCGACTCTCGGTCGAGCGGCGCGAGCGTGCGCAGGTCCACCACCTCCACGCTCACGCCCTCGCCGGCCATCGTCTCGGCGGCCTCGAGGCAGTAATGCGTCATCAGGCCCCATGCAAAGCAGCTGATGTTCGAGCCCTGCCTTCGGACGATCGCGGGGCCGATCGGAACGAGATGGTCGCCGTCAGGGATCTCCTCCGCGACCAGCCTGTACACCTTCTTGTGCTCCAGGAAGAGGACCGGGTCGGGGTCCCGGATCGCCGACTTCATCCACCCGGCTTTCAACCAGATCGTCAGCGAGGCGGCTCGCACGCGATACCGGTCCAACGGGGGCTGGTCGGTCCCCATCGTCATTCGAACGCCTTTCGGTGGCGGGGTTCACGGCGGCCTCTACCACTCGCAGTCGATCGAGGCCTTCTACGGGCACGTCCCCGGGTTGAAGGTGGTCGCGCCCTCGACCCCGTACGACGCCGTCGGGATGCTGCGCTCCGC
>JBGPOC010000257.1:0-3682 GCA_041487825.1 Candidatus Dormibacteraceae bacterium
CGAAAGGCGTTCGAATGACGATGGGGACCGACCAGCCCCCGTTGGACCGGTATCGCGTGCGAGCCGCCTCGCTGACGATCTGGTTGAAAGCCGGGTGGATGAAGTCGGCGAACTGGATCTCGGCGATCGGGATGAGTCCGTTCAAGGCAGCTCCGATGGCCACCCCCACGATGCCTGACTCCGCCAGCGGCGTGTCCAGCACTCGTGCCTCGCCAAACCTGGCGTACAGGCCGTCGGTGGCGCCGAACACCCCGCCCTTCCGGCCGACGTCCTCGCCCATGACCAGCACCCGGTCGTCGCGCTCCATCTCCTCCGCGATGGCGGCGCGCACCGCCTCGATCATCCTCATCTCAGCCATCCAAATAGATTACGTCCGAACCTGCTCTCCCTCTCCCCGTGAGGGGAGCGATCAGTAAGTCCCATCCTCGACGCCGCTTTGCGCGCAGGGCTGGGGTGAGGGGCTCGTACTGGGTCGAACGGGGGGCCCGTTTTCCGCCTCGAGGGGTAGACTGCAACCAGCGACAAGGGGCATATCCCAAGGTCCTGGGGAGGTACGCGGGATTTCGTTCTCGGCCGACGTCAAGGACGAGATGGCCGGTCATCTGCCGGCCCGGCCATGCTGTCAGCTGAGCGAGCTGCTGGGCATCTATTTCGGCTCGCGCGGCCGGCTGATCAAGAGGCAGAGCGAGGGGCCTGCCGCGTACTTTTCGCTGCTGCGAAACCCGGTTGCGCGCAAGGTGGTGAGGCTTGGTCGGGCCGTAGGGCCCATGGAAGCCAAGTACCAGGCGGTGAAGACGCGCAAGCGTGTGTCCCTGTACGTCGAGCTGACTCTGCCTCCCGCCCTCGCGCCGGCATTCACCCAGGCCGCGTCCCGGGCGGTTCCGGAAGCGGCGTGCGACCGCAAGGCCATGCTTCGCGGGCTTTTCCTCGGGTGCGGGTCGGTCAACGCCCCCAGCGCTCGCTACCACCTCGAGTTCGTGGCTCCGAACGCTTCCTGGGCGAAGGCGATTCAAGAGGTGACCGAGGCCGCCGGCGCTCGCGCGGGGATCATGGAGCGCAGTGGTCAACAGGTCGTCTACGTGAAGGAGGGGGACGGCATCGTCCGCGTCCTGTCCCTCATGGGCGCCAGCCGCGCGGTGATGGAGTTCGAGAACGTTCGCGTCGTCCGCGAGGTGAGCGGAACGGTCAACCGGCGCTTGAACTTCGAGACGGCGAACATCGGCAAGACCATCGGGTCTGGGCTCCGCCAGGCGGCGGCCATCGAGCGCCTCGAGGCCACGGGAAAGCTGGACGCGGTTCCGCCGGCGCTGCGTGAGATGGCTCGGTGGCGCAGCGCTAACCCAGAGCTGAACCTCGGTGAGCTCGCCGGGCTTATGAAGCTCTCCAAGTCGGCCGTCAATCATCGCCTGCGACGGCTTCAGGAGCTGGCCGACGCGCTCGTGGAGGCCGGCGCACCGAATCCGGCACGCCGCTCCGCATAACATTACGTCGCCGCCCTTTCAACTCGGCCGTGTTGGGTCGCCACGGCGTACAGGAGCGTGCCTCTAGATGATCAAGGTCGGTATCAACGGCTTCGGACGTATCGGACGCAACATTTATCGCGCTGCTGAAGAGATGCATGCCGGCTTCGAGATCGTCGCGGTCAACGACATTGGCGAGGCTGCGACCTTTGCCCACCTTCTCAAGCACGACACGGCGCTCGGCACATTCGGCCCGGCCGTGTCCGCCACCGCCGACGCGATCAAGGTGGGCGATCGCTCGGTCAAGTTTCTGAGCCACAAGGATCCCGCTGAGCTGCCGTGGAGGGACCTCGGGGTGGACATCGTCGTCGAATCCACCGGCCTCTTCACCGACGCCACGAAGGCGCGTGTGCATATCGACAAGGGCGGTGCCAAGAAAGTGATCATCTCGGCCCCGGCCACGAACCAGGACTACACCATCGTGATGGGCGTCAACCACAAGGGCTACGACCCCAAGAAGCACAACGTCGTCTCCAACGCCAGCTGCACCACCAATTGCTTTGTCCCGGTGGCAAAGGTCCTGAACGATTCGTTCGGCGTCGAGCGAGGGATGATGACGACAGTCCATGCATATACGTCCGACCAGAGGCTTCAGGACCTCCCTCACAAGGATCTGCGGCGGGCGCGGGCGGCGGCCGACAACGTGATTCCCACCTCGACGGGGGCGAACCGGGCGGTGGCGGAGGTCCTGCCTGAGCTGGCAGGCAAGTTCCAGGGCATGGCTTTCCGCGTGCCTTTGCTCGATGTTTCGGTCGTCGACCTCACCGTTGAGCTCAAAAAGGCCACGACCGTCAAGGACATCAACAGCGCCTTCGACGAGGCTGCGATGGGCGAGCTCAAGGGAGTTCTCGCCGTGAGCCACGAGGAACTCGTTTCCTCCGACTTCAAGAGCAATCCCCATTCGTCGATCGTCGATGCGCCGCTGACGCTCATGCTCGGCTCCGAGTGGGCCAAGGTCGTGAGCTGGTACGACAACGAATGGGGCTTCAGCTGCCGCATGGTCGACCTGATCACCCACATGGCGGCGCGACTCTGAAAGCTTCGATCACAACCGTCGACGTCGCCGCCAAGCGGGTCCTGGTACGCGAGGACCTGAATGTGCCGATCTCCAAGGGCGCCATCACCGACGACGCGCGCATTCGCGCGGCCGTGCCGACGCTGACGCACCTCGCCGAACGGGGCGCGATGGTGATCGTGATGTCCCATCTCGGCCGCCCCAAGGGCGTTGAGCCGGCGCTATCCCTGCGGCCGGTGGCCATGGCGCTGTCGAAGCTGCTCGACCGCGAGGTCCACTTTGCGGAGGACTGCGTCGGCGAGGGCGCGCGCTCGGCGGTCGGCAGGCTCCAGGCCGGCCATGTGCTGTTGCTCGAGAATGTGCGGTTCCATCCTGAGGATGAAGCCAACGACCCGGAGTTCGCCCGGCGTCTCGCCGCGCTCGGCGAGCTGTTCGTGAACGACGCTTTTGCCGCGTCACACCGGGCGCACGCTTCGGTCGTCGGCGTGGCGGCATACCTGCCCGCGTATGCAGGGGAGCTGATGATGGCGGAGCTCGCGGCGCTGCACCGGGCACTCGACGAACCCAAGCGTCCGTTGGTAGCCGTCGTCGGGGGCGCCAAGGTCTCGACCAAGGTGGGCGTGCTGCACCACCTGCTCCACAAGGTGGACGCGCTTCTGGTCGGGGGGGCGATGGCCAATACCTTCTTAAGGGCGCAGGGCTACCCGACCGGTAACGGCCTCGTCGAAGAGTCGGCGCTCGGGGATGCAATCAAGGTCAAGAAGGCGGGTGGAAAGAAGCTCGTGTTGCCGGTCGATCTCGTCTGCGCCCAGCGAATGGAGGCCAGGCAGCCGCTCCGGGTGCTCCCCGCAACATCGGTAGACGCCGGCTGGATGGCCGTCGACATCGGTCCAAAATCCGTGGCCAAGTTCGGCCGGCACATCAGCGCCGCCTCGACGATCGTCTGGAACGGGCCGATGGGAGTCACCGAGATCGCCGACTTCAGTGAGGGCACGCGTGCGGTGGGAGAGGCGGTGGCGAGCTCGGGGGCATACACCCTGGTCGGTGGTGGGGACACCGTGGCCGCCATCGATTCACTGGGGCTCTCCGACCGGTTCTCGCACGTTTCCACCGGCGGCGGCGCCACCCTCGAGTACCTGGAAGGCAA
>JBGPOC010000258.1:0-3675 GCA_041487825.1 Candidatus Dormibacteraceae bacterium
GGAGAGCAGCAGGCGGTGGCGATCGGACGCGCGCTGATGGCAAACCCGCGGATCCTGCTCCTCGACGAGCTCTCCCTGGGCCTCTCGCCGGTGGTGGTCCGCCGGCTGTACGACATGCTTCCCGCCCTGCTCGGCACCGGCATGACCGTCCTCCTCGTCGAGCAGGACGTGAGCCAGGCGCTCCGAGTATCCGATTGGGCCCACTGCCTGCTCGAGGGCAGGATCACGCTTGGCGGCCGGCCGCACGACCTTGCGCCCGCGGATGTCGAGGCGGCGTACTTCGGCCTGACCAAGAGCGCCCCAAGCGGCTCCGGATAGCGCTGTGGTCTGGGTCAACGCGATCGTCCAGGGGATCCTGCTAGGCGGCCTCTACGCCCTGTTCGCATGCGGCCTTTCGCTCATGTTCGGCGTGATGAGGATCGTGAACCTCGCGCACGGCGACTTCGCCGTGCTGGCCGCATACCTGGCCCTTGCGGTCATCACCGGGCTGCACGTGCCGGTGTTGTGGTCGGCCCTCGTCGTCGCGCCGCTCTTCGGGGTGGTCGGCTACCTGGTCCAGCGGTTCATCATCCAGCGAAGCCTGGACGTCAGCCCGCTCACGACGCTGCTCGTCACGTTCGGCCTTTCGATCGTCATTCAGAACGGGCTTCTTCAGGGCCTGTCGGCAAACAGCCAGTCGCTCCCTTCCGGGTCGCTCGCATCTGCCTCGTTTCAGATCAACAGCCAGCTGTCGATCGGATACGAGTCGTTGCTCGTGTTTGGCGTGGCTGTGGTGGTCCTGGTCAGCCTGCAGGTCTTCCTGTCACGGGCTCCACTGGGGCGCCAGGTGCGTGCGGCCTCGGACGACCAGGAGGCGGCGAGCATCGTCGGCGTGAACGTGCGACACGTGTACGGGGTCGCCGCTGCGATCGCTTTCGCGACCGTCGCGTTGGCGGGCGTCGCCTTCGGGATGTACTCGTCCTTCGACCCCGCAGCCGGGCCGCAGCGACTCATCTTCGCTTTCGAGGCCGTCGTCATCGGGGGTGTCGGCTCGCTGTGGGGAACGCTTGTCGGCGGGATCATCCTGGGTGTCGCGCAGGTCCTCGGGGCGCAGGTCGACTCGAGCCTCGGCGTGCTGGCGGGTCACCTTGTCTTTCTTGCCGTCCTCGCGATCAGGCCCAATGGGCTCATTCCGGCTCGAACCGCATGACCGACATTGCGACGACGGCCGCTCATCAGAAGGTCACGCGCTCGCGGCGTTCGGCGACTTGGAGCGCAGTCATCGGCGTGGCGGCGGTGGCCGTGCTCGCGTCGCTGCCCTACCTCGTCTACGCCAACGTCACCGGGGTGATGGTCAACCTGTTCATCCTCCTGGCGCTGGCGACCATGTGGAACCTGCTGGCGGGCTATGCAGGGCTTATCTCGGTCGGCCAGCAGGCATTCATCGGTGTCGGCGCGTATGCCGTGTTCGTCTTCGCCAACCACGGGCTCTCGCCGTTCCTCGCCATTCCGCTCGCGGCCGCGGTCAGCGCCCTGGTCGCGCTGCCGGCTTCGTTCCTTCTTCTAAGGCTCCGCCGCGAGTACTTCGCCATCGCCACCTGGGTCGTGGCCGAGGTCTTCCAGCTCGTCGTGCTGCGATCCGACTCGCTGGGCGGCGGAAGCGGCGCCACCCTGAGCGGGATGGCCGGCATCGACCCCACCCTCCGCCAGGCGTTCACGTACTGGGCGGCGCTGGCCGTCGCCGTGGCGACGCTGCTCGGGGCCTACCTGCTCCTACGCAGCCGGCTCGGCCTCGACCTGACCGCCATCCGCGACAACGAGGTCGGGGCGAGGAGCGTCGGCGTCCGCGTCGCGCGGGCCAAGCGAATCGTCTACCTGGTCGCGGCCGCTGGGGCGGGGGCGGCCGGCGCGGTCCTGATCATCAGCCAGCTGTTTGTACAGCCCACCTCCGTCTTCACCGTCCAGTGGTCCGCCTACATGATCTTCGTGGTCCTCATCGGCGGCTTGGGCTCGATCGAGGGCCCGATCGTCGGCACCGTGATCTTCTTCCTTCTCCAGCAGTCGCTCGCCGACCGCGGCGCCTGGTACCTGATCATCCTCGGGTCCATAGCCGTGCTCATGGCGATGTGGGTCCCGCGGGGCATCTGGGGCCTCGTCACCGACAGGTTCGACCTGCGCCTGTTCCCGGTCGGCTACTTCCTCCACCCGGCGCGCGCGTCTAAGGTGAATTCGTGAGCGCGACCGAGACGCCCGACTTCGAGCCACCCTACCTGCATCCCGATTACCGCTCGACCGTGCTGCGGGCGCCGCGACGTCAGCTGGTGCGACTTCCGGAGGAATGGTTCCATCGAGCCGCCGGGCCGGCCTTCGGGCGCATCCCGGTCAGACCCGAGGACGCTGACCTGACGCGCCAGCACGCGGGCGAGCCGCTGGGAGAGCGCATCATCCTGACCGGCCGCGTCCTCGACGCCGACGGGGAGCCGGTACGCGAAACGCTCGTGGAGGTGTGGCAGGCGAACGCCGCGGGCAGGTATGCCGACCCAGCCGACGAACATCGAGCACCGCTCGACCCGAATTTCACAGGCGCCGGGCGATGCCTCACCGATTCCGATGGTCGCTACCGGTTCGTCACTGTCAAACCCGGCGCGTACCCCTGGCAGAACCACGACAACGCGTGGCGACCGGCACACGTGCACTTCTCGGTTTTCGGTCCGTCGCTCGGCAGCCGGCTGGTCACCCAGATGTACTTCCCCGGCGACCCGCTGATGCGGCTCGACCCGATCCTCAACTCGATCCCCGACCCGCGAGGCCGCGAGCTCCTGGTCGCGGACTTCGAGCTTGGAGCCACCGTTCCCGGATGGGCGCTCGGGTACCGCTGGGACATCGTCCTCCGCGGCCATCGCGCGACGCCGATGGAAGGCTGAGCCCGTGGCCCGCCGGCGCGTGCCGACGCCTTCGCAAACGGTCGGTCCGTTCTTCGGGGTCGCCCTGCCGTTCGCAGGCGACGCGGAGGCGGCCACCCCGACGGCGGCGGGCGTGCAGCGCATCGAAGGGCAGGTGTTCGACGGCGACGGCCAGCCGGTGACGGACTGCCTGGTGGAGCTGTGGCAGGGGGAACAGTTCGCCCGCTGCTGCACGGACGGCGAGGGGGCTTTCCACTTCTATGTACGGAAGCCGGCCGTGGCCGTCAGCCACGCCGGGCGGCCGCGCGCCCCCCATATGAACGTGACCGTCTTCGCCCGTGGACTTCTCCGCCACCTGGTCACCTTCCTTTACTTTCCAGACGAGGAGGCGGCCAACCGGGCGGATCCGGTCCTCGAGCTGCTCGAACCGGGGGCTCGCCAAGCGCTGATCGCACGCCGTGATGGTGGGGTGTTTCGCTTTGACATCCACCTCCAGGGCGACGGCGAGACGGCCTTCTTCGGCTTCACCGGAACTCGACCCAACCTATAGAAACTGCAACCAGTTGCACCAGGATTAGTAGATTCCTTAAGCTACAGCAGTCGTGCCCGCATCCACCACTTCTACGGCCGGCTGGCTCAGCCTTCAAGAAGCCTCCAGACGCCTGAAAGTCCACCCGGCCACTCTCAGGGAGTGGTCGGACAAGGGACGCGTTCGCAGCTTTCGCACACCTGGTGGGCACCGGCGCTTCAGCGGGGAGGACATCGATGCTCTCGCGGCGGAGGCGGCCCCCGA
>JBGPOC010000259.1:0-3647 GCA_041487825.1 Candidatus Dormibacteraceae bacterium
CCGGCCGCAAGTTCGCGTACATCCTGCGCCGGTTCTCGAAGGACAAGGCCGACCGGCTCAGCGCGATGAAACTTCCCGGCGTCGGGCTCGAGGAAGAGCAGCAGCGTTCCTACCTGCCCGGGATCTCATCCGGCTCGACGCTGGCGGCGAACCTCCTAGGCTTCGTCACGTATGACGGCAAGGGCCAGTACGGCCTCGAGTCAAAGTACCAGAGCGCTCTCGCCGGCACTCCCGGCTACATCTCCAGCTACAGGGACCTCGCCGACAACGAGATCGTCCTCGGCTCGCACGCCCAGCGGAACCCGGTCCGGGGCTCGGACCTGGTTCTCTCCCTCGACGCCAACATCCAGTACGTGGCCGAGGAGGCGCTCGCTGCCGGCGTCAAGAAGGCACGAGCCGAAAGCGGCAGCGTCCTGATCATGGATCCGAAGACCGGCGGCATCATCGCTTGGGCCGACTATCCGAGCTACAACGCGAACAACTTCAACAACACGCAGACCGCCCTCTTTAGAGACAACGTCCTCAGCTACCTGTACGAGCCAGGATCGGTCATGAAGGTGGTCACGCTGTCGGGCGCAATCGATGCGGGCAAGATCACGCCCTCAATGGTCATCGACGACCCGGGCGCGCTGTACATCGGCGGCTACCGTATCGCCGACTGGGACGGTCGAGACCACGGAAAGGTCACCTATACGTACGTCCTTCAGCACTCGCTCAACGTGGGGGCGATGAAGGCCATGCTGGCCGAAGGTCACGCATCGTTTTACAAGTACCTGCAGAGCTTCGGCCTCACCCGGCCGAGCGGTGTCGACGTCGCGGGCGAGAATTCTGTTGCGCCACCAAGCGCCGACAAGATGGCCCCGTCCCAGTACGCCACGAGCGCGTTCGGCCAGGGCATCGACGTCAATATGGTGCAGATGCTGTCGGCGATCAATGTCGTCGCCAACGGCGGCAAGTTAGCGCCGCCACACGTCGTCGAGCGGATAGGCAACACGATCAACCCGGTCATGCTCCAGCCGCAGCGCCGTGTGATCAGCCCGACCACCGCCAAAGAGATGACCGCGATGATGGAGGCGGTCATACAGCATGGCTCGGGATTCTTGGCGCGCGTCCATGGCTTCGAGCTTGACCAGGCCGGCAAGACCGGAACCTCGCAGATCGCGGTCAAGGGCAAGTACACGGACAAGGTGTGGGCGTCCTTCGTCGGCTTCCTGCCCGCGAGCAACCCGAAATTCACGATGATTGTCGTCATCCGGAAACCGAACGCTCCAGGCAACCAATACGATTGGACGCTCAACGACGGTTACATCACCGCTGCGCCGGTCTGGCAGAAGATCGCGCAGGCGATGGTCGTCAGCTGGCACATCACCCCGGGCCATCGATAAAGCCGGCGGCCGTGCCTGCCGGCGGTGCGGATCGTTACAACTTAAGTAGATGCGGCTGACCCTTCTCGAAATTCTTGGCGCGACCGGTGGCGGGCAGATCGTGGGCACGTTTGTCGGCAATGCCTTCCCAACCTTCCACACCGACTCGCGCGAGGTCGTTCCAGGAGGAGTGTTCTTCGCGCTGAGAGGCGCCGAGATGGACGGTCACGACTTCGTTCCCGACGCCATCGAGCGCGGCGCGGCGGTGGTCATCGTCGAGCGGCGGATGGAAACGGCTCCCGGGGTCGGCCAGGTCCTCGTGACAGATACGTGGGGCGCCCTCTATGCGCTTGCGGGCTTCGCTCGGGACAGGGTCCGGCCGTTGGTCGTGGCGATCACAGGCAGTAATGGCAAGACCTCGACGAAGGAGATGGTCGCCGCCGTGCTCGCCGACCGCTACAACGTGCTGCGCACATCCGGCAATCTCAACACCGAGACTGGCGTGCCCTTGACCATGCTCAGGCTCGAACCGGAGCACACGGCCCTGGCTGTCGAGATGGGCATCCAACGCCCGGGCGACATCGACCGCCTCGTCAGGTTGGCCCAGCCCTCGATCGGCATCATCACCAACATCGGCCTGGTGCACATCGAGTTCTTCAAGTCCCAGGACGAGCTGGCGGCCAGTAAGGGCGAGCTGGTGGCCGGACTGCCGGAGTCAGGGCTCGCTGTGCTGAATGCGGACGACAGGTACTTCGACCTGCTGGCCGGCATGACGCCGGCCGGCGTCTCCAGCTTCGGGCTGGCGGCCGGAGATTACCGCGCCGAGAGCTACGCCGCCCTTCCGGGTGGGGGCTCGACGTTCACCGTTCGAGGCACGGCCGTCCGCCTGGCCGTGAACGGCCGCCATCAGGCGCTGAACGCCGCGGCCGCGCTCGCGGCGGGCGATTTCGCCGGCGTGCCGGTCGAGTCCGGCGCCGCGGCCCTGTCGCAGGTCACCCTCGAACATCGACTGAGGGAGCTGGCCGGGCCGGCGGGCTGCGTGATCGTCGACGACGCTTACAACGCCAGCCCCGAGTCGATGCTCGCGGCGTTCGCCTCCATGGCCGAGCGCCCTCGGCAGGGACGCCTGCTGGCGGTTCTCGGCGTGATGCGGGAGCTGGGCTCCTTCGCCGCCGCGGCACACCGCGAAGTCGGCAAGCGGGCCGCCGAGGTCTTCGACGCCTTCTGTGTGGTTGACGGCGAGCATGCCGAGACCTTCGCCGAGGCGGCGCGGGCGGAAGTTGTTCCGGACCGATCGTCGGCCGTCGCTTGGGTGAGAAAGCACGCTCGCGAAGGCGACCGCGTTCTGGTCAAGGGGTCGCACGGCGTCCGGCTCGACAAGGTAGTCGAGGAGCTCACCCGGTGACGGTGTTCTCAGCAATCACCTTTCTGGCCTCGCTCGCAGTCTCGCTCGTCCTGTACCCGCCGTTCATCCGGGCGTTGCGTCGTTGGAAGGCAGGGCAGGTCATCCAGACCGAGCTGCCTGAGAGCCACCAGAAGAAGGCCGGCACGCCGACGGGCGGCGGAATGCTCTTCGCGGCGCTGGGCGTGGTCGCCGGCGTGCTGGCAACGATCGCGGGACATGCGGGTGCGCTGCCCGCCACCGCCGGGCTGGTCGTC
Organism: Candidatus Dormibacteraceae bacterium; assembly: GCA_041487825.1. Taxonomy (GTDB): domain Bacteria; phylum Chloroflexota; class Dormibacteria; order Dormibacterales; family Dormibacteraceae; genus Palsa-872. The sequence goes on from JBGPOC010000259.1 coordinate 3,024, forward strand.
GGCGGTCTGATCGGCTTCGCCGACGATCGCAGCAAGCTGCAGGTCGGCGCGAGAGGCATCCCCGCTCGTCTCAAGTTTCCAGTCCAGGTCCTGCTCGCCGTGCCGGTCGCGGCCCTGGCGCTTTCCCAGGGCGGATCGCATCAGTACCTGTTACCGAGCTCGCCGTGGTTCCTGTATCCGCTGGCGGTGGCGGCCATCGTCAGCACCGCCAACGCGGTCAACCTCACTGACGGGATGGACGGCCTCGCCGGCGGGCTGTCGGTCATCGCGTTTGCCGCCATCGTGCTGATCCTGCCCTCAGCGCCCGCCGGTGAGAAAGCGGTCGCGGTGACGCTGGTCGGCGCGCTCGTGGGCTTTCTCGCCTTCAACCGCTACCCCGCCCGCGTCTTCATGGGCGACGTCGGCTCGCTCGCCATCGGGTACGCACTCGCGGCGATGGCGATCCAGCAAGGGCTTCTGGTCGTCCTGCCGCTGCTCGGCCTTGTCTTTGTGCTGGAGACGCTGTCTGTCATCATTCAGGTGGCTTATTTCAAAGCCAGCGGCGGACGCCGAGTTTTCAAGATGACCCCGATCCACTACACGTTCCACCACCAGGGTTGGTCTGAGAATCGCATCGCGCTCTCC
>JBGPOC010000260.1:0-3635 GCA_041487825.1 Candidatus Dormibacteraceae bacterium
CTCGAATCCCGCGGTGGCCGCCGCCAGCGCGGTCACGGGCGTCATCACCCATCCCGGAGAGGTGCTGAAGAAAATGCCGGTCGGTCTGGCATGACTGAGCTCGCGCCCCTGCGCGCAAAGCGGCGATGAGGATGAGCCTTACTGGATGCACCCCGACCCTCCCCCCTCCAGGGGGAGGGAGGTTCGCATGACGCTGCCGAAGGTCATCCGGGGTCGGGCCTGGAAGTTCGCCGCCAACATCGACACCGACCAGATCATCCCGGCCAAGTACGCGATCTACTCGCTGGATGAGAAGGAGCTCGGCAAGCACGCGATGGAAGGCGTGCCTGGCCGCGAGGGCTGGTCGGCTCAGGTGACGCCGGGCGACATCCTCGTCGCGAACTCCAACTTCGGCTGCGGGTCCTCGCGGGAGATCGCGCCGGTCGCGATTCGCGGCGCCGGGATCTCACTCGTGATCGCGGACTCCTACGCCCGCATCTTCTTCCGGAACGCGATCAACATGGGCTACCCCATCCTCCAGTCGCCGCAGGCGGCCGAGGGCGTGTCGGAGGGCGACGAGCTCGAAGTCGACCTTGAACAGGGCATCGTCCGCAACTTCACGACCGGCGACGAGTATCGGTGCGAGGCATTCCCCTCGTTCATGAACGAACTGATGCAGATGGGCGGGCTGGTGCCGTGGGTGCGCAAGCGGCTCGAAGAGCGGCGGCAAGTCGCCGGCCGGCACTAGGAGCGCGTTGGACGGCGTCAAACCGGTCGAGCTACAGGAGCCGCTCGAAGAGCTGGCCCGCGATCCCCGGCGCTTCCACCACGACCTCGACTTCCCTCCGGCCGCGAAGATTCGCGTCTACGACGACACCCTCCGTGACGGCGAGCAGATGCCCGGCGTCGCGATCTCGCCCAAGGACAAGTACGAGCTCGCCCGAATGCTGTCCGACATCGGCGTTCACATCATGGACGTCGGCTTTCCATCGGTCTCGGAGAGCGAGCGCGAAACGCTGAGGCTCGTCCTCGAGGGCCGGCGGCGCGGGGAGCTGCGACAGGACCTCGAGGTCGTGTGCATGATGCGCTCGACGAAGGGCGACATCGACGCCACGATGCGTGTCATCGACTCCCTGGGTCACAAGCGCGACGAGGTGACGTACTTCATCTTCACCTCGGCCTCGGACCTCCACGTCAAGTACAAGCTGGGCAAGACCCTCCTGCATCGCGATGGAATTCCAGAGTCGGAATGGTTGGAGCTGCCGGTGTCCCACTACCGCGAGGCGAACCTGCGGATGATGTGCGACGCCATCCGCTACGCGCGCGAGCAGGGCGCCACGTCGATCGAATTCGGTGGCGAGGACGGCAGCCGCGCGGACGTCGACTATATCGGCGACATCCACCGAGAAGGGCTGAAAGCCGGCGGCACCAGGCCCTCGACGCCGGACACGGTCGGCTGCTACTCGCCGTTCGCTGTACGCGAGTACATACCGCGAATCAAGGCCGCCGCGCCCAACGCGCCGCTGGTCGTCCACTTCCACAACGACCTCGGGCTGGGCGCCTGGAACACGGTGGTCGCCCTCGGTTCAGGCGCTGAGGTCTTCACCACGAGTGTCAACGGCATCGGCGAACGAACGGGCAACGCGCCGATGCACCTGGTGCTCATGCAGCTGCGCTACCTGTTCGGCATCGAGATCCCGAACTTCAAGTACGAGAAGCTTCGCGATCTCGCGCGCCACCTCGAGCGCGTCAGTGGCATCCCGGTGCAGCCGACCGAGCCCGGGATCGGGCTGAACGTGTTCACCCACGAGTCGGGCATCCACACGGCGGGCATGCTGATCCACCCCGCGATCTACCAGTTCATGCCGCCGGGCGACATGGGCGCCGAGATCGAGTACGTCTACGGCAAGCACTCCGGCGCGGTCGTGATCGAGCACGCGCTGCGCCAGGCGGGGCTCGGGTCCGACCCAGAGCTGGTCGCCCGCGTGATGGCTGAGGTCAAGCGGATCCGCGAAGAGCGGGCCGAGCGCAGCGACTTCTCCGACTTCCACCGGCGCTACTACGAGCACCTGAACCGCCTCGGCCTCACCGCCGAAGAGGTGGTGGACATCGCCAGGGCGCTCAGCGGAAAGCCGTAGCTGATGCCCAGCTTCTCCTTAGACTGAGCGACGGTATGGCCAAGACCCACGTCGCAGCGCCGGACGCAACCAAGGAGCAATACCTCCAGCTCCACCGCTGGATGTGCACGGCCAAGGCGCTGGACGACCGGATGCACATCCTGGTCAAGCAGGGGAGGGCTCCCTTCGTCGGCTCGAGCCGCGGTCACGAGGGGATCCAGGTCGCGTCCACGGCCGCGCTCCGCCCCGACGACTGGCTGGTGCCTCACTACCGTGCGCTCGCCAACTCGATCGTGCGCGGGTTGACGATGAGGGAATGGATGCTGGGAGTCTTCGCGAAGGCGGCCGATCCCCTGTCGGCGGGACGCAACATCCCCGGCGGCTGCTTCAGCTATCCCCGTCTGAAGATCGCATCCGTCTCCCAGGTCGTCGCGTCCTGGGTGCCCAAGGCCTCTGGTATCGCCTACGCCGCCAAGCTACGCGGCGAAGGGTCGGTGACGCTCTGCACGTTCGGTGACGGCGCCACCAGCCAGGGCGACTTCCACGAGGGGGTCAACTTCGCCGCCGTCCACCGGTTGCCCATCGTCTTCGTGTGCGAGAACAACGGTTACGCGATCTCGGTGCCGATCCGCCTGCAGATGGCGAACCCCAACGTGGCCGACCGCGCGGCTGGATATGGGATCGCCGGCGTCACGGTCGACGGAACGGACGTGCCGGCCTGCTACGCCGCCTGCAAGGACGCGGTCGAGCGCGCGCGGGACGGGGCGGGGCCGACGCTGATCGACGCCAAAATCTGGCGGATGAACTCGCACACATCGGAGGACAACCACCTGAAGTACCGAGGTAAGGAGGAGATCGACGAGGCGGCCTCCCATGACCCGATCAAGCGATTCGGAGCATGGCTCGTCGAGCGTGGCTGGCTGACGGCCGCCGACCTTGCGCAGGCCCAGGCCGCGCTCGATGCCGAAGCCTCCGACGCAGCCGACTGGGCCGAGCAGCAACCCGACCCCATCGCCGAGGATGCGCTGACCAACGTCTTCGCCTGATCCTCCGCAGAACGCTGCGGTCTGGTTGTCGCGGCGATAGACTGACCCCCGAGTGGATCAGCAAGAAAAAGACCCGCTTTCACCGGGCCCGTCGGAGCCGGAGCTGCCGCTGGTGACTCCTGCCTTCGACCCGCTGACCGAGCCGGAGCTTCCCATGCCGTCCGAACCGGCCGCAGCGACGAGCGCGATCGAGGCGGCAGAGGCCGCGGAGGCCGTGAAGGTGGGGGAGGCTGCGGAGGCGACAGAGGCCGCCGTGGCCGAGGCTGCCGAGGCGACGGTGGCTGCCGTTGACGGTGCGACGACCACGCAGCCTGAGGCGCCGGCGGTTGATGGTGAAACGACCACGGAGCCCGCGGCGGCGGTAGCTGACGTCAAGGCCGCCACCGAGCCGACGGTAACCCCGGAGCCGACGGTAACCCCGGAGCCGGCGGTGGCCGCGAGCGCGGCCGCAGTGGGGACCGAGGCGGTTGAGGCGACGGTCGAAACCGAGCCC
>JBGPOC010000261.1:0-3634 GCA_041487825.1 Candidatus Dormibacteraceae bacterium
AGCCGGGCCAGGCCGCGGACGGCCGTCGACTTGCCTGTCCCCTTCTCCCCGCGGATCAGCACGCCGCCGATCGTGGGCACGATGGCGTTCAGGATCAGGGCCAGCTTCATCGACTCCTGGCCGACGATCGCTGTGAAGGGGAAGACGTGGCGGTCGAACGTGACGCTCACCAGATCAGGATAGGTGGGCTGGTCAACGTTTCCGCGGCCCGCTTCGCGGGGAGGTGGGTACGGGAGCCGGCCTCAATCGCTCGTACTCCGGACCGGGCCCCCTCCGGCGCTGCGCGCCACCTCCCCACCAGGTGGGGAGGAGACATCGACCTCTTCCTTAGCTCGGGACCAGCGCCTTGACCAGGTCCCGCTCCTGGACCAGCTCTTCGGTCGTGACATGGATGCGCTTTTTTGCCTCGTCGTCATGCTCGAGCCCTTCGACCACCTTCCAGCTCGTGCCGTCGGTGGAGACGGGGAACCCGAACTGAAGGCCCTCGGGCGTGCTGTACTCGCCACGGCTGACCACCGCCAGGGAGGTCCAGTCGCCCCAGGCCGAGGGCGTTCGGATGCTGTTCACCGAATCGATGACGGCGTTGGCGGCGGAGGCGGCGGAGGACAGCCCGCGTGCCTCGATGACCGCGGCTCCGCGCTTCTGGACCGTGCTGATGAAATCGCCCCTCAACCACCGGTGGTCAGTGATGACCTCGAAGGTCGGCAGCCCGACGATCCGGGCGTTGCGCGCGTCCGGGTACTGGGTGGCTGAGTGGTTGCCCCAGATCGCCATGTTGGTGACGGCCGAAACCGGCATTTTCGCCTTCCTGGCCAGCTGCGTCTTGGCGCGGTTCTCGTCCAGCCGCGTCATCGCGAACCACCGCTCGGCCGGGAGGTCGGGCGCGTTCGACCGCGCGATCAGGCAGTTGGTGTTGCACGGGTTCCCAACCACCAGGATGCGGACGTCGCTCGCGGCCTTGGCCTGGATCGCCTTGCCCTGAGGGGCAAAGATGCCGCCGTTGATCGACAGGAGATCGCCGCGCTCCATGCCGGCCTTCCGTGGCACGGATCCCACGAGCAGCGCCCACGAGGCGCCGTCAAACGCCTTCTCGGTGTTGCTCGTGAGGATGATGTCGGAGAGCAGCGGGTAGGCGCAGTCGTCCAGCTCCATGGCGACCCCTTCGAGGGCCTTCATCGCCGGCTCGATCTCGAGCAGGTGCAGGACGATCGGCTGGTCGGGGCCAAGCAGCTGGCCCGACCCGATTCGAAAGACGAGCGAGTAGCCGATCTGTCCGGCCGCGCCGGTCACGGTCACATGAACCGGCCGTTTTGCGCCTTCCGGGGAGATCATCGCCCCAAATGCTAGTTGGTCCGGGAGCCGTCAAGCGGGGCTTTAACCACCCCCGCACGTGGAGCCGCCGGTGAAGAAGGTCGCCAGCGCGTGGTGATAGTTAACGGTGGAGGCGCCGGCAATGAGAATCGCTGCGGCGACGACCAGGAGGACCACTTTTGGGGCCCGGCGCCTCACGAGATCTAAAACGGTGCGGGCGGTGGGAAGGTTTCGGCTACCGGAAGCCTTCGCCCTCCGGTTCGAACAGCTCACCCTCCGCGATGCGCCTCGCGAAGCAGAGGAACCCGGTGTGGGCGACCATCCGGTGCGACGGGCGCAGGCTGCGGCCCCGCACCGTCCAACCTCTCTGGAGGAGCTCGAACACCTCCAGCATGCCGAAGCCGCGAACCTCCCGAAGGGCTTCGAAGAAGCGCTGGACCTGGCTCACGTTCGGGCAGTGCGCGAACACGATCCCGCCCGGCCTCAGCGCGGTGCACACCGCCGGCACCGCCTGCCAGGGCTCCGGCAAATCGAGCAGGAACGTGTCCATGTCGCGTTCCTCGACCCCCAGGTAGACGTCGCCGAGCTTGAGGGTGAGGTTGGGCGGCAGCTCGCCCAGCGTGTCGACGATCGCGCGCTTGGCCGCTTCGAGGAAGTCCTCGCGCTGTTCATAGGAGACGACCGCGCCGTCCGGTCCGACCGCGCGCAGCGCAGCCAGGGTCAGCGCCCCGGTCCCGGTGCCCGCCTCGACGACCCGCGCGCCCGGGTGGATGTCGGCGCCGACCAGGATCGCCCCCAGGTCCTTCGGATAGATCGGCTGCGCCTGGCGCACCCGGCCGGTCACCTGCTCGGCAAAGGTCGGTCGCACCGCCAGCAGCCGGGCGCCCAGCTGGGTGGTGACGACCACGCCTTCTGGCCGCCCGATGAGGGCGTCGTGCTCGATCGCGCCCGAGTGCAGTGAGTGACGCTGGCCCACCTTGAGGCGGACCCTGTGCTTGCGGCCGACCTTGTCGACCAGGAGAACGAGCTCGCCTTCGGCGAAGACTGTCATCCGCCTCACCCCAGAGGTTTGCGGGCGCTGATCAGGCAGTGCCAGTAGGCGTGCCAGAGCTTTCCATCACGTCGCTCGGGCCGGAGCTGCCTTCGCGCTTCTCCCTCCGACGCCTCGATCACGTCGCCGAGCTCGGCGGCCAGCGCGGATGGGACCGCCATGTTCCGCATCCAGTCGTCGAAGTCCCAGTCGAGCTCGCGGCTTTGCGCCACCTCGACCTGGAAGCCCGCCGCCTCCAGGCGCAGGGTCCACTCAGGGACCGTGAGCGAGCGCACGTGGGAAGGGTCGCGGCGCACCTCGACCTCGTGCATCACCTCACGCGCCTCGGCGGGCGGCGCGCAGTCGACGAAGGCGGCGTCGCGCCCGGGCTTCAGCACCCGCAAAGCCTCGCTGAGGAAGGCGTCGAAGTCGTGGAAGTGGTGCGGGGCCGCCCTGACCGTGTACAGGTCGAACGAATCATCGGCAAAGGGCAGCCGGCAGGCGTCACCCAGCACCCACTGTGCGTTGGTGATGCCGCGCTCGGTGGTGACGCGCCGCGCCTGGTCGAGCATCTCGGGAGTGAGGTCGACCCCGACCACGTGACGCACGAAGGGCGCCAGCGCGAGCGCGGTGTTGCCGGTTCCGGTGGCGACGTCGAGCGCGAGGTCGGTTCGCTGCGGGTGGGCCAGCTCGAGAACCTCGCGCAGCCGTTCCGACGAGGTGTGGAACTTCGCACGGGCATAATTCGCCGCGACCGGGGCGAACCGCGACCGCACATCGTCTGCCACGGATTGAGTCTATGGTTCCGAGCATGGCAAAAGCGATCGCACGCTGGAGCGGCACCAAGGTCAAGTTCGACATCGAGTCCGAGTCCGGCCACAGTGCCAGCATCGACGAGCCGCCGATCTTCGGCGACGACGCGGCGATGCGCCCGACCGAGATGCTCCTGGGCGCGCTCGGCGGCTGCACCGGCCTGAACGCCGTCCTGCTCCTGAAGAAGTTCAAGCAGCCGCTCAAATCGCTCGAGGTGGTGGTCGAGGGCGAGCAGGAAAAGGAATGGCCACGCCGCTTCATCAAAATCGACATCACCTTCATGACCGGCTGGAGCGGCGACTTCGACAAGAAGACGGTGGAGCAGGCGATCGACATGGCATGCAACCGCTACTGCCCGATCCACGCCACGCTGTCGCAGGGCACTCAGATCGGACACCGGCGCAAGGACGTCCATTCGGACGTCTAGCGACGTCCGTATGAGAGGGAACCCGGATGGTTCCCTCTCATCGCGCGTGCGGC
>JBGPOC010000262.1:0-3620 GCA_041487825.1 Candidatus Dormibacteraceae bacterium
ACCTTGAAGTCGCCCTACCCCTGGGGCGCTGTTCAGGCCTGAGCTCGGAGCGAGGACGCAGTGGCGGGACCGCTCAGGAACCGGCTGACGAACCGGCCAACGGGCCGGGAAGAAGCCGCACCTTACCAGAATGGCGCCTACTTTGTGTAGCCTTAAACGAACCATCTGGGGGGTTTAAGCGATGACCTCGAGCGCCCTGGCAACCGCGGGCGGGAGGTCCGCCCGCAGGCTGTAGTAAACCCAGATGCCGCTCTTCTCGGATTCGACCAGCCCGGCGCGCTTGAGCACCCCCATGTGGTGCGAGATCGTGGGCTGGGTGAGATCGAAAGCGGCGACCAAGTCGCAGACGCAGACCGGGCCGGCCTGGCGGCGCAGGGTCGCGACCATCCTCAGCCGGGTCGGGTCGGCCAGCGCCTTGAGGAGCTCAACCGTATCCCCCACCCTGGCCTGGTCGATGTCGTCTACCTGCAATTCGCAGCAGACGCCGCGCGTGCGCACCGGGAGCTCCCTGAGGGCCATGGCGCCCAGCTTACCACAACCCATTGACATTCATCGATGGATTGGTGGTAAGGTACTCCCATCGACATCCGTCAATGCTTTGGTGAGGTGGTCCCGATGAGCGAGATTCGAGAAGCGGTGCGACTGCGTTACGCGGAGGCGGCGAAGCAGGCCGCGGCAGGGTCCTGTTGCGACGCCGCCTGCGACTGTGGGTTCCTGCCCGAAGGGGCGGTCGAGCTTGCGCTCGCGACCCCGCTCAGCCTCGGCAGCGGCCACCCCCTGGCCCTGGCCGCGCTCAAGCCGGGCGAGGTGGTCCTCGACCTGGGTAGCGGCGCCGGCGTCGACGTGCTGGTGGCGGCGAAGCTGGTGGGCGATGGCGGCCACGCATACGGCGTGGACATGACCGACGAGATGCTGGCGCTCGCCGCGGCGAACCAGCAAAAGTCCGGCATCACCAACGCAAGCTTCCTCAAGGGCACGATCGAATCGGCCCCACTCCCCGCGGAGTCTGTCGACGTCGTCATCTCCAACTGCGTCATCAACCTCGCGGAGGACAAAGGCGCCGTGCTGCGCGACGCGTTTCGAGTCCTGCGTCCAGGCGGGCGCTTCGCGGTCGCGGACATGGTGGCGCTCGATGAGGCCGCCACTCCGGAGCCCGACCTGGATTCGTGGGCGTCGTGCATGGCCGGCGCAATCCCGGTGGAGAAGTACCGGACGCTGCTTGGCGAGGCAGGGTTCGTGGACGTCTCGATCGACGTGGAAGGCACCACGGGCAGCGTCGTGAACGCGAACGTGCGGGCGACCAAGCCCCGATAGCCGTCCCGGTCTCGAGCACCCCTCCCGAGCGGGGATGGGATTGGTCTAATGCGCGCCTCCCCGCATAGCGGGGAGGTGATGTGGGACCACCGACAATTAACCCGTGAAAGTGGTGCTGCCGCAGCGGTTGAGGGCCGTCGTCGATCGACTTCCATCCGATCCCGAGATCGCCTGGTATACCAATGACGACACCTGCCTTGCCGCGATGCCCCGCGCGGAGGTGCTCTGGGTCGACTTCGGCCTCAAGAACGTCTCGCGCCTGATCGAGGCCGGTGCCGACCTCAAATGGGTGACGACCGCCGCGACCGGCGTCGACGGCTGGCCCCTCACCACCCTTAGGAAACGCGGGTTGGTGATGACCAACGGAGCGGGCGTCGGCGCGATCCCCATCTCGGAGTACGTGGTCATGGGCCTGCTGGCAGGTTTGAAGGGCCTGCCCGCGATGGTCCGTGCGCAGGATCGTCGCGAATGGCTGAAGCGCCCACCCTCGTTGGCCGAGATGCACGGAAAGCGCGCCCTCATCTACGGCTACGGCGGCATCGGCCATGCGATCGGCGAACGGCTGCGGCCGTTCGGGGTGTCGGTCACCGGAGTGCGGCGGAATCCCGGCCATGAGCCCGGAGTGATCGCGGCCGGCGATTGGGAGGCGCACCTGCCGCAGACCGACCTGCTCATCCTGTCGGTTCCCCTCACCGGCGCGACGACGGCGCTGGTGGGCAAGGCTCAGCTGGCGGCTCTTCCGAAGGGTGCGTGGTTGGCCAACATCGCGCGCGGCGGCTTGATCGACGAGGGCGCGCTGATCGCGGCATTGAAGTCAGGCCACCTCGGAGGCGCCTACCTCGACGTGACCAGGAAGGAGCCTCTGCCCTCGACCTCGGAGCTCTGGTCGCTCCCCAACGTCATCCTCACGGCGCACAACTCGTGGGCGACGGAGCACCTGATGGAGCGCGCCGCCGAGATCTTCCTCGACAACTTCGACCGCTACCTGCGCGATGCTCCGCTGCGAAACGTCGTCGACCTGGAGGCGGGTTACTAGACTCCTGATCGCTGGGCGGGTCCGCCCCGCAGCCGGAAGGCGACGACCGGAGCCGCGAATCCTTTGAGCTCGAGCTCAAGCCGTTCGGGTTCGATTCCACGGTTCGCCAGCCAGTCTCTGACCCGCCTGTGCGCTTCTTCGCTGAGCGTCACCTCGCCGTCGCGCGATTGAGCCTGCAGCCGGGCCGCCAGGTTGGTGACCTCTCCCAGCACGCTCACGTTGGCGGACTTCGCCAGCCTCCCGACCACGGCCGGCCCCACCGCGACCCCGGCCCCGACGGGGAGCCCGGCAAGCGCCGCCTTGTCGATGATCGCGATCGCGGCCTGCAGGGCCTGCAGCGTGTGGTCCACGCGCTGCCCCGAGATGTATCCCTTTGACCTCGAACCGGAAGCAGAGGTGGAGGAGCGGAACGGAGACGAGCCTGACCAATCGATAGGGCAGGTTGGCCCTTCGGCTGACCGGGAGAAGGTCGGCGGGTGGCAGAACCGCCTGGGCCATCGCGACTACAGCCGGCGTTCGACTACCACGCCATTGAAGGCGGGCGACTGCCGTTGCAGTCCCCAGAAAACCCAGCCCAGGCCCGCCGCCCACAGGCAGTAGGCGACCGCCCCTGCGGCCCCTGCGGCCCTCGCCAGGTCTGCAGCGCCGGCCAGGGTTGCGGCGGCGATCGCCAGCAGGCCGACGGCCGTGAGAAGGCCCAGGACGTCGACCATCGCGGAGAACGGCGCCGCGCCGAAGCCGAAGCCGGAGGCGACGAGGATCCAGGCGCCAACCACCGCGAGGGGGTAAGCGATCCAGGGGCCCGAGAGCACGTTGGCGACGGCCAACGCCTGGAGCACGATCACCAACAACACCGCCACCACGCCCAGGAAGCCGATGAAGAGACCCCATGCGGCGTCCCTCATCGGATGGCTCAACAGTCCGATCGCCACCGGCAGCAGCAGCACCGCCCACGCCAGTAGGAACCAGCCGCGGACTTCAGTCCATCCAAGGAGCTGGCTGGAAACGGCGGCGAGCAAGGCCACGATGGAGAGAAAGGTGAAGGCTGAGGTCCAGCGCACGTCCGTCCGAAGTATCGCATTGGGGTGCCGCGCGAGCGGCTGGGGGAAACCGGCGGCCGGCTACGGCTCCAGCGGCCACCACTGCAGCATGCGGTTGTAGGTTCCGAGGGCGGCTTCGACTGCATGGATGGCGTCCCGCAGCGCCGACTCCTGGTCCGCGGTGATCTTGCCGGTCTTCAGGTCGACGCTGAGCTCGCTCAGGAACGCGC
>JBGPOC010000263.1:0-3597 GCA_041487825.1 Candidatus Dormibacteraceae bacterium
AGCTGAGGAATCACGTTCATGCCGTGCTCTGAAACGTCCTGCAGCGGCGAGAGACCGATGGAAAGGGTGGAGTTGAGGGCGATGACGTAGACGGCGGGGATGTTGTGCAGCTTGGCGTCGGTGATGCCGCTGGACCCGAGCTTCGTGGCCGCGCCCGTCGTCGTCAGGCAGCCCGCGATCCGGCCGGAAGCGAGGTAGTAGCCGAGCGGGACGAACCCCGCGACGTACTCGCCCATCGTCTGCATCCGGGGTTTCCCATCGCCGGCCTGCTCGAGGCTCGTGAACGGTTCGAGGTGCTTGGCGACGTGGATCAGGCCGCCGCCGTTCACGCCGGAGAAGAACGTGATGCCCCACTTGCGCAGGGTGTCGACGAGAGCGAAGTTCCCACTGGTTCGCTCCAGGGCGATGTCGGTTCGGCGGCTTGTGGCGGTACCCACGGTTTTCTCCTTGTCGCTTCTTTTCGTGATCAGACCGGATGTCGCGCCGAGCCGAGAGCCTCGGGCGCTGCGCCCGCTCGCGCCGAGAGCCTGTTGGCCGCGCTGACCACCGCTCTCAGCGACGCGGTGAGGATGTTGGAGTCGATGCCGACGCCCCATACGGCTCCGGCGGTTTCGCCCGCCGCCTCCACGTACGCCACGGCTGTCGCATCGGAGCCCGCGCCGATCGCGTGCTCGACATAGTCCACCACCCGCAACCGGATGCCGCACTCGCGGGCCAGGGCGTCGGTGAGAGCTGCGATCGGCCCGTTTCCGGTGCCGACGACGGTGCGCTCGACCCCTGCGGCGCGGATCACTGCCTGCAGCCTCGTGCGGTCGGCGCCGGTCCCGGCGTGATCGCTCGTGTCCGTCTCGACCAGCTGCAGAGCCGGCATCGGTGCGAGGTAGGTGGCCTCGAACGCGCGCCAGATCTCCTCCGGGGTGATCTCCTTCCCGGTGGTGTCGGTGATGCCCTGGATCACCCTCATGAACTCGATCTGGAGCCGCCTGGGCAGGTCCAGGTGGTAGTCGTTCTTGAGGATGTAAGCGACCCCGCCCTTGCCCGACTGGCTGTTGACCCGGATGATCGCCTCGTAGGTGCGACCGACGTCGTGCGGGTCGATCGGAAGGTACGGCACTTCCCAGACCTCGCTCTTCGATGCGGCCAGCGCCTCCATGCCCTTCTTGATCGCGTCCTGGTGGGAGCCCGAGAACGCCGTGTATACGAGGTCGCCGACATACGGATGGCGAGGATGGATCGGCAGCTGGTTGCAAGCCTCGACGATCCGCCGCAGCTCATCGATGTTCGAGATGTCGAGGGCGGGCTCGACGCCCTGGCTGAAAAGGTTCATCGCCACGGTGATCACGTCGACGTTGCCCGTGCGCTCGCCGTTGCCGAACAGCGTGCCCTCGACCCGCTCCGCCCCGGCCATCAGCCCAAGCTCGGTGGCTGCGACGGCAGAGCCGCGATCGTTGTGTGGGTGAACGCTCAGGACGAAACTGTCCCGCTTCTTGATGTTCCGATGGCACCATTCGATCTGGTCCGCGTAAATGTTCGGGGTGCTCATCTCGACCGTCGCCGGCAGGTTCAGGATCATCTTCTGCTGCGGGGTGGGCTGCCACACGTCGATGACCGCCTCCGAGATCTCCTTGGCAAAGTCGAGCTCGGTGCCCGTGAAGCTCTCCGGCGAGTACTCGAAGACGAATTCCGTCGACCTCTGGTCGGAGGCCAGCCGCTTGATCAGCTCGGCACCTCGGACCGCGATCGCGACGATGCCGTCGCGGTCGAGGCCGAAGACCACGCGCCGCTGCAGCGCCGACGTCGAGTTGTACAGGTGGACGATGGCGCGGTGGGCTCCGACCACGCTCTCGAAGGTCCGCTCGATCAGCTCGTCCCGGGCCTGCGTCAGGACCTGGATGGTGACGTCGTCAGGGATGAGGCTCTCTTCGATCAGGAGCCGCACGAAATCGAAATCGGGCTGGGACGAGGATGGGAAGCCGACCTCGATCTCCTTGAAGCCCATCCTGACCAGGACCTCGAACAGGCGCCGCTTCCGGTGCACGTCCATGGGGTCGATCAGGGCCTGGTTGCCATCGCGCAGGTCGACGCTGCACCACACCGGGGCGGCCGTCATGGTGTTGGAGGGCCAGCGCCGGTCAGGCAGATCGACAGGAGGGAAGGGTCTGTACTTTCGGATTGGCATTCGCTTCATTCGTCTTGGGTTCCTCTGGCTCCGGTTTGATCGATCTCTGGGAAATGAAAGACCTCCTGGGTCGACGGACGCAGGAGGTCTCGCGAGCACCCGCCGGGGGCGCTCGCCTACGTAAGGAGCAGCTGGCCGGATCGTCGATCCGAGCTCATCGTCCGCATATGGTGCCCTGAAAGGCAAGGGTTTGTCCAGTCGCCGGGCCACAAGAGCCCGGCCCCGGCTCAGTCGGCCAGCACCATGCAGGTGGTCGTCTTCAGGACCCCGGCGATCCCCTGGACCCCGGCCATGACCTCGCGCAGCTCGGCCAGGTCGACCGCTTTGACCGTCGCGACGACGTCGTAGTCGCCGGTGATCGCGTCGGCCGCCTGCACGCCGGGAACGTCCCGGATCGCCTTGGTGAGGGCCAGGGACTGGCCGTGCAAGGCGTTGATGAACATGTAGGCTCTCATTTCTCTCGCAGCTCTGCGTCCATTAAACCAACTGTGAGAGTCAGAAGTCGCGCCGGCCGTAAAAGTGGTTCGCCACCTCCGGTCGGGTCAGCTCGTAGACGGCGACCCGGTGGCCGCCCGGGGTGGTAAACGAGCAGCAGGGCCCCATGGGGATCTCAAGGGTCTGCTTGCGCTTCCAACCCCGCGCCTTGAAGTCCGCGAGCGAACGTTCCAGGTTGGCGACCCGGTAGACCAGGATCGGCCGCTCGCCTTCCAGGTGATCCGTCAGCAGGATGTGGGGCGGGCCTTCCGTGAAGCGGAGCATCGCCACCCGAGCGCCCATCGCCTCCATGCTGAAGGCAAGCTCGGCGCCCAGGACGCCGGTGAAGTACTCGACGTCCTTCGCCACGTCGGCGCTCGGCGTGTACAGGTAATCGAGCTGAACAAATGGGACGCGATCGTTCCCCTGGCGACTGGTCGCGCTCGCTGCGGGCCGGGGCATCGACTTCTGTCCTGATTATGATCGGGGAGGTGCGTCCATAGGACTCTGCCGCGCCAGCCCATCTATTGCTGTCTAAGGCCGAACCCCGTAGATCCTCGCCAGGTCGGCGGGCAGCATCAGGGCCGGATCCGCGTCTGGCAGCAGGCCGCCCTTCTGCAGGGACCGGACCACGAGCCCGGAGCAGATCTGATGGTTGGCCCGCATGAGCTCGAGCTGCCAACCGGACAGCAGGAAGACCACTGCGCCGCCCAGCGCGAGGAACCCGAATGCCTGCCCGACCTGGGCGTTCGCATAGGCGACCGCCTCTTTGCGACCTTCCGGACGGAATTCAGATCCGAGCCTCACGAGGTGGTATTCCGTCGACCGGTACTTCGCGATGGGGCTGCGCTCGACGCCAAGGCTCTCCGCCTCCACCAGCGTGCCGTCCTCGCCGACCACGACGGCGCAGTGACTCCAGTGCGCGTAAACGGAGTCGGCGCCCC
>JBGPOC010000264.1:0-3568 GCA_041487825.1 Candidatus Dormibacteraceae bacterium
CGCAAACCTGCAGCGGCCGACCCTGCCGGTGCGCCTCGGGTACGACGCCCGCGCCACCGCGGATCGGACCGAATTTCAGCGCGTCACGCTGCGTCGCGACGGTCGCGACCTGGTCGCCGAGTCGACCGGCTCGCAATCGTCATCGCGGCTCATGTCGCTTGCTGGGGCCCATGCCCTGGTGCGCGTCCCGTCCGGGGATCAGGGCATCAGGGCCGGGTCCATCGTCGACGCGATGATCCTGTCGCTACCGTGACGGCTTGCTCTTGCGCTTGGCGGCGGCTTCGCGGACATCGGCTTTGATGTCCCGCACGGCCGACTTGGCGGCGCCCAGCTTCTGCCTCGCCTTCCCCTTGAGCTCCACCTTGGAATCGCCCGTCAGCTTGCCCTTGATCTCTTCCGCCTTGCCTCGAACCTGGTCCTTCATGCTGATCTCCTCAGTACTGTTCTGACTCCATATACGTAGCTTGCGCTCCTGCGCGAACAGGCCCGATTTCGAACGTCCGTTCGCCTTAGAATTAGTGTGCCGATGCCCTCCCGCTTCCGTGTCGACGCACCCTTCAAGCCCGCGGGAGACCAGCCCGAGGCCATCGCGGCCCTGGTGGAGGGCGTCCAGTCCGGCCTGACGCAGCAGGTCCTGCTCGGTGTGACGGGCAGCGGGAAGACCAACGTCATGGCCTGGGCCGTGGAACAGCTGCAGCGCCCCGTCCTCGTCCTCAGCCCGAACAAGACCCTGGCCGCCCAGCTGTGCGCCGAGTTCAGGCGCCTGTTGCCCGACAACGCGGTCGAGTACTTCGTCAGCTACTACGACTACTACCAGCCCGAGGCTTACATCGCCCGAAGCGACACGTACATCGAGAAGGACTCGAGCAGGAACGACGATATCGATCGCATGCGGCACTCCACGACGCAATCGCTGATGACTCGGCGCGACGTCCTGGTCGTGGCGAGCATCAGCTGCATCTACGGTATCGGCTCGGTCGAGGACTACATGGGCGAGTCGCTCAAAGTCGAGAAAGGGCAGACAATCCGCCGCGAGGTCTTCCTCCGCAAGCTCACGGAGATGCTGTACGAGCGCAACGACTACGACCTTGCCCGGCTTCGATTCCGGGTGCGCGGAGACGTCGTCGACCTGGTGCCCGCCAACGAGGAGAAGGTCTACCGCGTCGAGTTCTTCGGAGACGAGGTCGAGCGGATCCAGGAGCTGGACGCCGCCACAGGCGAGATCCTCGGCCCACGCCAGGAGTTCACCGTCTTCCCGGCCTCGCACTACGTCACGCCGGCCGACAAGCTGCGCCTCGCGATGGTCGACATCGAGGCGGAGCTCGAGGAACGATGCAAATGGTTCGAGGACCACGGCAAGCTTCTGGAGGCTCAGCGCCTGCGCCAGCGCACGAACTTCGACCTCGAGATGCTGCGTGAGACCGGCACGTGCGCCGGGATCGAGAACTATTCGCGGCACCTGACTCGAAGGCAGGCCGGGGACGCTCCCTACACCCTGCTCGACTTCCTGCCGGACGACACGCTGATCTTCGTCGACGAGTCGCACGTGGCCGTGCCGCAGATCGGTGGCATGCTCGGCGGCGACCGATCGCGCAAGGCGGCGCTGGTGGAGTACGGGTTCAGGCTCCCGAGCGCCTTCGACAACCGGCCGCTCAGCTTTGACGAGTGGGAGGAGCGTGCCGCGAAAGTCATCTACGTGTCCGCCACGCCGGGGCCCTACGAGCTGAGGCGGTCGCAGCGCACGGTTGAGATGGTCGTGAGGCCGACCGGGCTGGTCGACCCGACGGTCGAGGTCCGGCCGACGGCCGGGCAGATCGACGACCTGCTCGCCGAGGTCAAGAAGCGCACCGAGCTGGGTCACCGGTCCCTGGTGACGACGCTGACCAAGCGCTTCGCCGAGGACCTTGCCGACTATCTGCGCGAGTACGGGGTGAAGGTGCGCTACCTGCACTCGGAGCTCGACGCCATGGAGAGGATCTCCGTCCTGACCGACCTGCGCACGGGGGCGGTCGACGTCGTGGTGGGCATCAACCTGCTGCGTGAAGGACTCGATCTTCCCGAGGTCGCCTTCATCGGCATCCTCGACGCAGACAAGGAAGGCTACCTCCGCGCATTTCGTTCGTTCATCCAGATCATCGGGCGGGCGGCGCGAAACGTCGAAGGCCACGTGATCATGTATGCGGACAAGATCACTGACTCGATGCGCCAGGCACTCGACGAAACGGAGCGCAGGCGCAACCGGCAGATTGCTTACAACGCGGAGCGCGGCATCACGCCGGAGACCGTGAAGAAGGCGATATACGCACTCGAGATCAATGAGAAAGACCTGCAGGCTGACGCCATCGAGCTCATGGCGGGAGCCGGTGTTCCGCGTGAGGACCTGCTGGCGATAGTGCGCGACCTGGAGAAGGAGATGCGCCGTCTCTCGAAGGAGTTGCAGTTCGAGGACGCGGCTCGGGTACGTGATCGCATAATCGCGATTCGCAAGCGCCTGGCCGGCGAAGAGTCAGGCACGGAAGACGATGCGGACGTGGCCCTTGCGATCGCCGCGGCGCCGAAGCAGAAAACCGTGGTTCGGCACTGGCACAACGCCGGGCGCGGGCGCGGAACGCGACGGTAAGGGTGAACAACGTCCGGCGGGCGCAGGAGCTGCTGGCCGCCGCGCCGGCGGGCTGGATGGAGACGCTTGGGGCCCAGATAACTGAGTCCGAGCCGGGTCGTGTGGTCCTCGAGCTCGAAGCGGGCCCGCAGCACCGCCACGGCGGCGGCGTAGTGCAGGGCGGCGTCATCACCCAGATCGCAGATGCCGCGATGGGGATGTCGCTGGCGACCCTGCAGGAAGATGGTATGTGGAACACCACGATCGAGCTGAAAATCAACTTCATACGGCCCGTGGTGTCTGGGCGCATCCGCGCCATCGGGCGCGTCGTCGGGATGAAGCAGACGTTGCTGTTCAGCGAGGCCGATGTGCTGGACGAGGTGGGCAGGCTGGTGGCGAAGGCGTCCTCGACCTGCATGCCGGTCCCGGAGGGGCAGGGCCGTGAGTGATACCGCGCAAGCTCCCTCGCGGGCATGGGCGTGGCTGGGCTTGAAGCTGGTCGAAACAGGAGAGGGGACCGCCACCGTGCACATGACTGCCACCGAGGACATGGCCAACCATTCCGGTTTTCTACACGGCGGTATCATCAGCACCCTTGCCGACTCGGCCATGGGGCGATCGCTGCACACCCTCAAGCCTGGGGTCACCCGCGCGATGAGCTTCGACCTCAAGCTCAACTTCATAAACGCGGCGAAGATCGGTGAGAGCCTGTGTGCCACAGGCAAGGTTGTCCACGCCGGACGCCGAACCGTCGTTACCGAATGTCGCGTCGAGGGCAAGGACGGAAGGCTTGTCGCCACGGCGAGCGCCACGTTTGCTGTTACCAGAGGTAAGGAATGACTTTGGCTGAACCAAGCAATGCCCCTCTCACCAGTCTCCCCCCGGAGGGGGGAGAGGACAAGGAACGGACTTAACTCATGCCGACTGACCAGATCACCATTCGGGGAGCGCGCGAGCACAACCTGAAGA
>JBGPOC010000265.1:0-3535 GCA_041487825.1 Candidatus Dormibacteraceae bacterium
CGAGCCATCTCCTCCGAGAGAACGACCGCCGAGAAGTAGTCCCCGCCCTGGCCGCCACATTCGGGTGGGTAGCGCAGACCCAGAAAACCCAGCTCGCCGAACCTCCGGAGGATCGAGTCCGGGAAGGTTTTCTCCTCCCACTCCTCGATGTGAGGCTGGACCTCCTTCTCGAGGAACTTGCGGATGTGCAGCCGCAGCTCATCGTGGGCGTCGGTGAAGTACATTCAGATTGAGTTTAGGCTCGGACGAGGGTCAGCCGGCTTACGGTATGATTCCCGAGGCCTGAGCCGGCGCGCGCGCAGGGAGCACGCCGAAACGAGGCTGGGACCCCCCTTTAAGAGATCACGCGCGTCTGGGAGTTGGATTGGGCTCTGTAATCAAGAAGCGGCGCAAGAAGATGCGCAAGCACAAGCACAAGAAGATGCTGAAGAAAACCCGCTGGGCACGGCGCGCTCACGCGTAGGATGGTTTCCTGATGGGCTGGATCGTCCTCATAGTCGTCGCGCTTGTCGTCGTGTGGCTCGTCCTCACCAACAACGGGCTGGTCACGGCGCGCAACCGCACCCAGGAGGCCTGGTCTGAGATCGACGTCGAGCTGAAGCGGCGCCACGACTTGATCCCTAACCTCGTCCAGACGGTCCAGGGCTACATGGGACACGAGCGTGGCACCCTCGAGGCGGTCACCAACGCACGCGCGGGCGCAGTTGCGGCAGGCGCCACCGGGGACCCCGCCAAGATCGGGGCGGCCGAGAACATGCTGAGCCAGAGCCTGCGCAGCCTGTTTGCGGTATCCGAGAACTACCCAGACCTGAAGGCGATCTCCGCCTTCACCAACCTGCAGGAGCAGTTGACCGCGACCGAGGACAAGATCGAGTTCTCGCGCCGGTTCTACAACGGCAACGTTCGCGACTACAACATCAAGCTCCAGACCCTCCCCACGTCTCTCATCGCCGGGGTCCTGGGCTTCAAGCCGTTCGGCTTCTTCCAGGCCGACGAAGGCGACCGCGCCGTGCCGCAGGTCAGCTTCGGGAACACGCCCCCATCAGCGTCGTCCGGTCCGCCCGCCGCTGGTCCATCGGGACCCCCCTCCCCCGGCTCGTCTGGCCCTCCGCCTCAGAGCTAGCCACCTCCAGAACCTGACCAGTCGGCTGTAAATCGGGAGGCGAACGCCGCCACGGCATCAGGGTCGCTCGTCTCGATGTCGAGCTCGTGATTGACGCCAAGGCCGCTCAGTGTCCAGTTCGCGGAGCCCAGAACCAGCTCGCCGTCGAACAGACCGATCTTGGCGTGCAGCAGGGCGCCCTTCGGAATCGGATACCAGCGCACCTCGACGCCGCTCGTCTTCAGGACCTCGTACCCGCGCCGGTTATAGGGCTGGTTGGGATCGAGCAGCACCCGCACCAGGACCCCGCGCCGGTGGGCGACTGCAAGCTGGGCGATGACCTCCGGGTCGGTGAGCGTGTAAACCTCGGCCAGCACGCGCGAGCGAGCGTTCGTGAGCGCGGACTCGAGCATGACTCGGATCTCTTCGTTCGGAGCGGTCTGGGCGATCTCACCGCGGACCGGTGCCAGGGGTGCAGGCCGGCCCCCGGCCAGCGCCCAGTCCTGCTCGAACACCTTCACGAGCCTCTCGATCTCCGCAGGAACCCGCGTCTCCAGCACGTAGTCGTGGTTGCGGTAGCTGTGCTCGCCCCAGTTCATACCTCCGACGACCGCCTCGCCATCGGCGATCAGCAGCTTGACGTGGTCGATCTGGTGAAGTCCATCGTCCACGGGATAGACGCGCTCCGGGACGCCAAGATTGTCCAGCCAGTCGGCCGAACGCCGGCTCGCGACGACGGTCGGGTCGGTGATCACGCGAACGTCCACGCCGCGCGCTTTCACGGTTCCGAGGGAAACCACGAGGTCGGCCCGGCCCACCTCGTACACCTCCGCCAGCACCCGGCGACGGGCAGACCCGATCAGGCTGCCGACCAGCTTGAAGATGCTCGCGTCCTCCCAGAGCCGGACGGGCTCGGGACGACCCGAGCCCGCAGCGGCCGGCGCCTCGGTCGGGGGGCCCGAGCACGCCATCACCAATACGACAAGCGAGAGGCACAGGAAACGCAGCGCGGCCCGCGCACGAAAGGCCTTGACAACCATGGCGACTTCGACGATAGGACGGCGTGGAGCGCCTGCCAATCCAGGCTGTTAAGGCCCCGGGTCAGAGCAGCTCGATGCTCATCCCCGCCCGTGCGCCGAGCAGCCGGTCGGCGCGGGCCTCCCGAACGCCGACCTCCAGGTAGCCCATGCTCCCGAGGTATACGAAAGGCTCGCTCGGCCGCGCCTCCGCATATGTCGTGGCGGACGCCGTTATGTCGTGGTTGTGGATGCGCATCCGGCGCACGGGCGGTTTGATATTGGTGACGAGGTTGCCGAAACCGTCGACCCACAGCACCCGAGGCGCGTGATCGAGCATCTGGGGCGGGTCGGTCGGGGAACCCAGCGATTCGAGCGGCACGCCCGACGCAAGGGCGGCGGCGGCGGGAGCGAAAACGTCGCGGCCCTCGAACGTGGGCGCAACGCCGGATCTCGGCGCCAGCTCCACGGCTTTCTGCAGCCCGACCTCTTCGATCACGATCGAGAACAGGCCGTTGTCGGGGCCGACGTAATACAGGCCGCCGGCACGGAGCGCGAGGCGCCGGCGGGCGCTGCCGACGCCGGGATCGACAACCACGAGGTGAACCGAGCCGGCGCTGAAATGACGCGTTCCGGCGAACAGCATGAAGGCGCCGGCGAAGACGTCGAAGCGAGGGACCTCGTGACTGACATCGACGAGCACCGCCTGCGGGCACCCGGCCAGCACCACGCCCTTCATCGCCGCCACCAGCGGCGAGCCGGAACCGAAGTCGGTGGTGAACGTGACGACGGGCGGCCGGGTTACGACCTGGCTACCAGTACCTGGTCTCCTTGAAAGGGTCGGCCTCATCGTGATATCCCCGCTGCTCCCAGAACCCGAGCCGGTTGCGCTCCATGAACTCTAGCCCGCGAAGCCATTTCGCCGACTTCCAGAAATACTTCGAAGGCACGAACAGGCGCAGCGGCCAGCCGTGGTCGGGGGTGAGATCCTGGCCGTTCCAGGCGTAGCAGAGAAGGTTCCGTTCGTTGTCGAGCACCTCGAGCGGGACCGACGTCGTGTACCCGTACTCGCAGTGCGCCATTACGTACTTCGCCTCGGGCTTGGGCTTCACGCGCTCGAGGATCTCGCTGACGGGGACCCCGGTCCAGCTGTCGCCGAGACGGCTCCAACCGGTGACGCAGTGGATATCCGCCACAACCTCTTTGGAGGGCAGCGCGCGCAGCTCGCCGTAGTCCAGAGTGAGCTCGTTCTCGACCGCCCCGAACACCTTGAAGTCCCAGCGTGCGACGTCGGTCTTGGGGACCGGTCCGAAGTGCAGGAGGGGCCAGCGGTCGGGCGCCGTCAGCGTCTGGCCGGGCGGTATGCGGGCGAGATCGACCCCATCCGGCACCCTTTTACCCTTGAAGAGGAAGGCCA
>JBGPOC010000266.1:0-3521 GCA_041487825.1 Candidatus Dormibacteraceae bacterium
ATGCATGTCGTACCCGGCCAGGGCATCGACTTCGGCGCGCTGGGCAACGTCCTCATCCTGGCGCTTGGCCTCTACGCCACATCGGCGATCTTCGGGTGGATGCAGGGTTACCTGCTCAACGACGTGGTGCAGCGCACGGTCTTCAAGCTCCGGGCTGACGTCGAGGACAAGCTGAACCGGCTTCCGCTTCAGTTCTTCGACGGGCAGCCCCGCGGCGAGCTCCTCAGCCGGGTCACCAATGACATCGACAACACCTCCCAGTCCCTGCAGCAGACGATGAGCCAGCTGCTGACCTCGCTGCTCACGGTGATCGGCGTGCTCGCAATGATGTTCTGGGTGTCCCCCCTGCTCGCCCTGATCGCGCTGGTCGCAGTGCCTCTCTCGGTGGTCGTCGCCACGCAGGTCGCCAAACGATCCCAGAAGCTGTTCGTCGCCCAGTGGAAATACACGGGCACTCTCAACGCCCACATCGAGGAGGCCTTCACAGGACACGAGCTGGTCAAGGTGTTCGGGCGGCAGCGCGAGGTCGAGCAGGTGTTCCGAGAACGCAACGACAAGCTGTTCGAGTCCAGCTTTGGGGCCCAGTTCATCTCAGGATTGATCATGCCCGCGATGATGTTCATCGGGAACCTCAGCTACGTTGCGATCGCCGTCATCGGAGGCGTGCGGGTGGCTACCGGAACCATGAGCCTCGGCGACGTCCAGGCGTTCATCCAGTACTCCCGGCAGTTCACCCAGCCGATAACCCAGGTCGCCTCGATGACCAACCTTCTGCAGTCTGGCGTCGCGTCCGCGGAACGGGTTTTCCAGCTGCTCGACGCCCAAGAGCAGAGCGCCGATCCCGTGAACCCGGCGGTGCCGTCAATCGAGCAAGGCCGGGTCGAATTCGAGCACGTGTCGTTCCGGTACCAGCCGGACCAGCCGCTGATCGACGACCTCTCGCTCGTCGCCGAACCCGGACACACCATCGCGATCGTGGGCCCGACCGGCGCCGGCAAGACCACCCTGGTCAATCTGATCATGCGTTTCTACGAGCTGGACGCCGGGCGGATCACGCTCGATGGCGTGGACATCAGCAAGATGCGCCGAGAGGATCTGCGCTCGAACATCGGCATGGTCCTGCAGGACACCTGGCTGTTCGGTGGAACCATCCGCGACAACATCGCCTACGGCAACCCTGGAGCGAGCGACGAGCAGATACGCGACGCCGCGAAGGCGACCTTCGTCGATCGTTTCGTGCAGAGCCTGCCGCTCGGGTACGACACCGTGATCGACGAAGAGGGGAGCAACGTGAGCGCCGGCGAGAAGCAGCTCCTGACCATCGCTCGCGCGTTCCTCGCGGACCCGTCGCTGCTCATCCTCGATGAGGCCACGAGCTCGGTGGACACGCGCACTGAGGTCCTGGTCCAACACGCGATGGCTGCCCTGCGCTCCGACCGCACAAGCTTCGTCATCGCGCACCGGCTCTCGACGATCCGGGACGCGGATCTCATCCTCGTCATGGAAGCCGGCCGCATCGTCGAGCGCGGCAACCACGAGCAGCTCCTCGCCGCCCGAGGCGCCTACCATCGGCTCTACGCCTCGCAGTTTCGAGGTGGCGCCGAGGAGGTCGAGGAACTGCGCGCGGACGTTGCGGCGGCGGGCGTTCCGACGGCTGCCGATTAGGCTCGTTCGCCACCCGGCGCGGCTGCAGGCGGCGAGGTCACCCAGACCGAGAGTCGACCGGCCCGCGGCCCGACGGACTCAATGCCCTGGCCGGGCCGTGCGGCATCGCGCATCCTGACCCTTGGACGTAGAGATGCAGCGAAGCGCCCCGCCCACGGGCCCCGCCGGGATCCCGGCCTCGCACCGGGATCTGCTGGAACAGCCGTTGGTAGCCGTGCTGACGACGCTTCTGCCGGACGGCCGGCCCCAGACCCAGCCGGTCTGGTTCAGCTTCGAAGAGCCGTACGTGCTCATCAACACGATGAGGGGCTTTCGCAAGGAGCTCAACATGCGCGCGGACCCTAGGGTCACGTTGCTGGTGGTCGACCCTGCAATGCGGGAGCGCTGGATCGAGATGCAGGGCGTTGTCGAGCTCGTCGATGAGGGAGCTCGGTCTCACCTCGACAGCCTGGCTCGGCTTTACGTCGGAGTCGAGCGCTATTTCGGCGATGTCGTGGCAATCGAGAACGCCGCGCGTGAGATCCCAGTCCTCGGCCGAATCACGCCGTTGTGGGTTGTGACCGCCCCCGGCGGTCTCGGTGAAGACGTATGCACGTCTATGGCTTTGGCGCACGCAGTCAGACCGGCCTCAAGTCAATTGCCGCCTGTCGCGGTTCCCGACTCACATCGCGACCTGCTGGTGGCGCCACTCGGCGCGGTGCTGACCACTCTCATGCCGGACGGGCATCCACAGACCCAACCAGTGGGGTTCGACTTCGACGGCACCGACGTTCTCATCAACACCACCCGTGAGCGCCAGGCCGGGCGCAACCTGCAGGCAGATCCACGCGCCACCTTCCTGCTGATCGACCCCGCCGACTCGAGTCGGTGGATCGAGATTCGAGGCGACGTGGACATCTCCGAGGAAGGGGCGTTGGAGCGACTCGACGCGCTCGAGACGCGGATCATCTGCCGGCTCCACCCGCGCCGCATCGTGTGCGACGCGATCCACCGCTAGCGGCGCTCGCGACTTCTTGCGCCAGGAGTTTGGAGCGGGCGATGGGAATCGAACCCACGTGACCAGCTTGGAAGGCTGGCGCACTACCATTGTGCTACGCCCGCTTTGATGTACCCGCGTGGTGGCCCGTAGGGGCTTCGAACCCCTGATCTCCGGCTTGAAAGGCCGGCGTCCTAGTCCACTAGACGAACGGGCCAGCCGCGTCGATTGTGCCCGAAACACTCGCCGGTCCGTCCGGACCTGCACTGCGTACCTGATGGTGGGCGGCGAGGGTTTCGAACCCCCGACCTCCAGCATGTCAAGCTGGCGCTCTTCCAACTGAGCTAGCCGCCCATGGCGGAATGGGCACCGAGTGGACGCTTATTCTAGTTCCGATGCCACCGCACATCGGCCGCCCCACGCCCCGCGTCGAGGACGAGAGGCTCATCACGGGACGTGGTCGGTTCGCAGGGGATATCAAGCTCGACGGAACTCTCCATCTAGCGCTGAGCCGCTCGCCCCTGCCGCACGCTCGTATCAAAGCGATCGACACGGCAGCCGCGAAGGCGATGCCGGGCGTCGTCGCGGTCTGGACGGCTTCCGATCTTCCAGAGGTGGCTCCCGGCCTGAGTGACTTCGGGCCGACAGGGATCGTGCAGCGGGGACGCCCGATCCTGACCAGTGACGAGGTCCACTACGTCGGCGAGGCATATGCAGTGGTGGTTGCGGAAACCGCGTACCAGGCGCACGACGCGGCCGAGGCGATTGCCGGCGAGCTCGACCCCCTTCCCGGCGTCGGCGATGTAACGAGCGCCACCGCCGATGGAGCGCCGAAGGTCCACGCCGACATGGAGAGCAACGTCGCGCAGTCCAGCTCAAC
>JBGPOC010000267.1:0-3508 GCA_041487825.1 Candidatus Dormibacteraceae bacterium
CGCCCGCGGTTCCGATGGCCCGCGAAGGAATCCCCGTGAGCGGGTACATGCATGGGTACTGGACGACCGACTACGGTCCGGATGTCGTCCCCAATGTGCAGCGGATCCAGGCCACGCCTGCCGCGAAGGCGATCTACACGCATGACGGGAGGCTCTACGCGATCGGCGAGCGTCTCATTCAGTCCGACTACGCGCGGACGCTCGAGCGCCTGGCGCGTGACGGCCCCGACACCTTCTACCGTGGCGAGATCGCCGCTGAGATAGCCGCCGATTTCGAAGCCAACGGGGGCTTCATCACGGCGGACGATCTCGCAGGCTACCGGGTCAACGTCGCCGAGCCCCTGAGAGGTACGTACCGAGGACTCTCCATCTCTGCAGCGGGGCCTCCCGCCGGTGGCCTGACGCTGCTCCAGATGCTCAACTTCCTGGAGGGGTACGACCTGCGCGCGCAGGGATGGCCGAGCACCGAAGCGGCACGCTTGCTCGTGGAGGCGATGGGCTGGGCGGTCGCCGACCGCGAGCGCCACGTTGCCGACCCTCGCTTCGTCGACGTCCCGACGGGCGCCCTCGCCGATAAGCGCTATGCCGCCAGTGCCCGCGAGGCGGTCGCCGCCGGAGCCTCGATTCACGACCGCTCCGACACGACCCACGTCTGCGTGGTCGACGACCTGGGCAACGCGGCCTCGCTGACACACACCCTCGGTTCGGCCAGCGGCGTGGTCACGCCCGGGCTAGGTTTTGGCTACAACGACTACATGAACTGCTTCGATCCCCGGCCGGGGACGCCCAATTCGGTGCGGCCCGGCAAGACTCGCGTCACGATGATGACGCCGACTATGGTCTTCGACCAAGGGCGGCTGCGCGTCTGCGTGGGCGCGCCGGGTGGGACCAAGATCGTGACCGGCATCCTGCAGGTGCTGGTCAATCTGATCGACCACGACATGTCGCCGGTCGAAGCGGTCAGCGCGCCGCGCGTCGACTTCCAGGGAGACGTAGTCCAGGCCGAGGCGCGCATCCCTGCGGTGGTGTGCCGTGGCCTCGAGAAAGCCGGCTACCGTGTGAACCGGCGCACCCTGAACTACGACTCGTACTTCGCCCGGCCGCAGGTGATCGCAGCAGACGGCCGAGGGCATCTCCGAGGCGCGTCCGATCCTCGCAAGGATGGTGGTACCGCGATGGACACCCAGACGGCATGAGGTTCAAGGACCGGGTCGCCCTCGTCACCGGCGGCGGCCGGGGGATTGGAGCCGCCACCGCTCAGCTCCTCGCGAAGGAGGGGGCGAAGGTGGCGGTGTCGGACCTGGATGAGGGACCGGCCAGGGAGATTGCGGGGCCGATCGGCGCCCTTGCGATCGCGTGTGACGTCAGCGATCGCGACCAGGTCGGGCGCATGGTGGAAAGGACCATCAAAGAGCTTGGCCGGTTGGATGTGCTCGTCACGTGCGCCGGCATCATCCGAGACAACCTGATTTTCAAGATGACGGACGACGACTGGGACGCGGTCATCGACACCCATCTCAAGGGCACGTTCCTCTGTGCCAGGGCAGCCCAAAAGCAGATGGTCGATCAGAAGTACGGCAAGATGGTCTTCCTGTCCTCCACGTCCGCGCTGGGCAACCGCGGCCAGACGAACTACTCGGCCGCTAAGGCCGGTCTGCAGGGGATGGCCCGGACGCTGGCGATCGAGCT
Organism: Candidatus Dormibacteraceae bacterium; assembly: GCA_041487825.1. Lineage (GTDB taxonomy): Bacteria > Chloroflexota > Dormibacteria > Dormibacterales > Dormibacteraceae > Palsa-872. The sequence continues at coordinate 1,690 of JBGPOC010000267.1, forward strand.
CGGCCCGTTCAACGTCAATGTCAACACGGTGGCTCCGGGATTCGTGGAGACGCGTATGACCCGAGCCACAGCCGAGCGGATGGGCGTGGATTACGAAGCCTTCAAGCTGGGCGCCGCGTCGCAGATCCCGCTTCGCCGGGTCGGCCAGCCTGAGGACATCGCGAGCGTGATCGCGTTCCTTTGCAGCGACGAGTCCAGCTTCGTGTCTGGCCAGACGGTCTACGTTCGGGGAGGCCCGTAAAGGCCGAACCGCGGTCCCGGCCTCAGGCGAGGAGCGCTTCGGCCTCGCTGGCGATCCTCTGTACCAGCTCTCCGGCCGGGACGATGTCGTGGATCAAGCCGGCCGACTCACCCGCGAGCACAAAGTCCCCGGCCGCCAGCGCCGCCTCCAGGGACGGCCGAATCTGGTCGGCTGCGAGCGCCCAGTCCTGCTGGCGCAGCCCCCAACGGTCCAGCAGCGGGTTCCTGATCGAACGCACCAGGGCTCCGGGCCATCGGACGCCGCGCACGTCGTCGAAGAACTTGCTCGCGACAGTCTGGCTGCCGAGTGCGTTGAGGATGACGTCCTTGGAGTGTCCATGGCCGCTGGCTTCCGGTGTGGCCAGGAAGCGCGTGCCGATGAGCGCCCCCTGCGCACCGAGCAGCAGGACGGCAGCGAGCCCGCGCCCGTCGGCGATGCCGCCTGCGGCCAGGACGGGCACAGCATTGACCACGTCGACGACCTGGGGCACCAGCGGCAGCGTGGACATTCCGCCGACGTGGCCGCCCCCTTCGGTCCCCTGCGCGACGATGACGTCGGCTCCGTCGGCGGCAACCTGGCCGGCTTCCTCGGGCGTGTTCACCTGGTGGACCACCTTGATTCCCGCCTCACGCGCGCGGCGGGTGATTTCGCGAGCTCGTCCCCACGACAGCGAGAGGACGGGTACCCGGAGTTCGAGGGTTACGTCGACGGCTGCCGGGTCGATCTGCGAGACCACATGGTTGACGCCGAACGGGCGAGAGGTCAGCTCGCGAACTTTCTCAATCTCCTCGCGGAGCTCATCCGGTGTTCGGCTCAGGGCGCCGATGATTCCGAGGCCGCCCGCGTTGCTCACCGCCGCCACCAGCTCCGGTGTCGTGTAGCTGCTCATCCCGGCTTGCAGGATTGGAATCTCGATTGCGAGGACGTCGCATACGTGCGTGCGGAGCCTGCTCATCCGAAAATCCGCGGTAGGGCTCGATCCAGGGGCGGCGTGTGAGCGTGCTTCATGCGCGACAAGGATAGGCGGCGGTCGCAAGCTCAATCGATCCCTTGCCGCGGGCCCTCCCTCCTCCACCGCGCCTATCCCTCCCCCGACCAGCGCAACCTGGCGATACGCTAGGCGGCTCGGATCGGGTTCACAACCCCGGCTGTTAAGACAAAGGCATCCTGAGCGCGCGCGCGTCTCTATATGTGCACTGGATATGCACCGGGCTGCCGGCCTTGGACCTGCAAGGTAGGAGGGCCTTTCCCGTTGAGAGCGGGGTGAGCAAGTCAATCACGTGGGACGAACGTGCCTCGGAAGGCCCTTTGGAAGGACGAACTGTTGTTCGCCGAGGGGCCGAAAGGCCTGTGTTTCCGCGTATTTGGGCTGAGTTCACCACCCTGCCCTGGCACAACGCTTTTTGGGCCCTGGGCCCTGTGTTTTCAGGGTTGACGGACCCTGGGGGGGTCTGGTACGGTGACGCCCGTCTTGGGGGATCCGTCCGGCGTGGACGGATTCGCATCGTTTAGGGGTACGTATTGAGAATCCATCGCTATTTGACCCATGCTGTCGTGCTCGCCATAGCGGTCGCGATA
>JBGPOC010000268.1:0-3503 GCA_041487825.1 Candidatus Dormibacteraceae bacterium
CAGGCGTGCCTCCAAGCTCGTCATTGGACCGGCTCGGGTCGCCCTGGTTCGAGTTACCGGGATCGCAACCCTCGGGGCCGTTGCCCACGCCCTGGTTGCACTTGTGCGCCGCAACGGTACCGTTAGCGTCGCAGCCGAACACGTTACTACCTGTCATGGTCACCGCCCCTGTTGCCAAGGCGCGACCTTCAAGGCTGGTGCCGGTCATGGTGATGGCGCCGCCACCGAGAATGGTGCCCTGGAACGCCGACGTGGTGAGAGTCACGTCCTGGTTAACCCACCAAAACGCGTTGCATGGGTTGTCGCTGACCACCGTGAAGTTGGTGGTCGTGAAGGCGCCGCCGGTGGTCCCGATTTCGAAAATCCATGGACCCCCGCCAGTAAGAGTCAGCGTTCCCGTCAACGTCGCTGCCGCGGTGAAGCAGTAGGTACCTGGCCCGAGGCTCAGTCCCGCAAGCGTGCCGGTGAGGATGTTCTCAGTCGTGCATCCGAGATTGTCAGCGATTTTGCCGTAAGCGGTGAGAAAGTCACCGTACGCGCCGGGGGCGTACTGAACCTGCATCTTGCACCTGGTCGACGCGAACGCTGTAGTGAAGTCAACGCCGACCGCTCCGGCGACGTTGGAGTCAGTACAGGTCAGCGCGGTGCCGGCCAGAACCGCGAAGTTCGACGCCGAACCCAGATCGGGCGCAGGCAATCCTCCTCCGCTCGCCTGGGCGGCCATCGGCCACGCGGCGGCCGCAACGGCAAAAACGACAAGGGAAAGGGTTCGACCCTTTAACAGCAGGGTTCTCATACTTTGTGCCTCCTCAGGCTGGAGAGCATGCCAAGGCTCAGCGGGGAATCTGGCGGAGGCATTTCCGCCACCGCCAGCATCGCCTCAGAGTCGTAACAAAGTCAGCAACACCTGCCGGACGCTGCCGCGGCCCCCGTTCAGCCCCAGACCGACCCCGCCACGCGGCCCACGAGCTCGAGCTTCTTGCGCTGCTGATCGGCGCTGATCCGGTTGCCCTGGATAGTCGATGCAAACCCGCACTGCGGGCTCAGCGCAAGACGCTCCAGCGGCACGAATCGGGCCGCCTCGCGAATCCGGGCCGTCAGCTCGCTCTCCTCCTCCAGCGCCGGCTTCTTGGTCGTGACGAGGCCAAGCACCGCGACCCGGTCTTCTGGCAAATGTTGCAGCGGCCGGAACCCGCCCGAGCGCGCATCGTCGTACTCCAGCAGGAACCGGTTGAACAATGTCCGGCTGAAGATTCGCGCGATGGGCTCGTAGTCGCCCTCGGCGTAGAACTTGCTCTGATTGTTGCCCCTGCAGATGTGCAGACCGAAGGTCACGCCGCGATGACCCTGGATGATCGCGTTGTCCATCTCGATGCAACGGTCGATGAGCTCCTCCGGGTCGCTGCCGCGCTGCCGGTAGCCCTCTCGCATCTTCGCGTCGAGGAGCGCGCCGTACTGAGGCCCGTCGATCTGGATGTAGGTGCAACCGAGACGTACCAGCTCCTCGACCTCGCGGCGGGAGACGTCGACGATATCGGCGAGATAAGCGTCGCGGGTCGAGTACGCGGCCTTTGACTTGTCCGGGTCGTAGTACGCGGCGGCCTGCTGCGCGCTGAGCATTGTCACCTTCGCCGGCCGCGTCGCGGTGGCGCGGACAAACGTCCATTCCTCAGCGCACATGCTTCGCCGCCAGCGCAGCTTCTCCACCACCACCGGTCGCCGGAGGATGAGCTCCTCGCCGCTTTCGTCGCGGAACGGGATCGCCCACCCGCCCTCGCGGTCGAATCCGTCGAACGACTCGATGAGATGGCCGTAGAACGCATACCGGCGCTGCTCGCCGTCCGTGATGACGTCAATGCCCGCCTCTTCCTGAAGCCGGATTGCGCGCACGACCGCGTCGTCTTCGACGCGCTTGAAGTCCGCGGGGCTGAGCTCACCTCGCTCCCGGCGCTCGCGTGCGTCGACGAGGTCATCGGGGCGCAGCAGGCTGCCGATGACCTCGCTGTGAAAATTGCCGGACAGGTTTGCAGTCACGCCAGACTCGTGGCTAACGTAAGACCAAACCGTTCATGACGCAACATAACCGGTCTTCATCGAGCCGCCGGGTTCGTGGTGGCGCGGATGGAGTGACGAGAGGGCGACCAGGCGCATCAGTGCCAGCCAGTGCTCACCGGTTCGCGGCCACGACATGTCGCTCGCGTACGCGTAGGAGGCACGTTCGAGGGCCTGCTTGCGAGCCGGATCGTCGAGGAGAGAGTTGACCGCTTCCGCCAGGGCTGCCGGATCTCGAAACGGGACCAGGATCCCGCGCCCGCCGGCGAGGGCTTCCTTGGCATGCAGGTAGGCGGTCGACACAATGGCCTTGCCCGCCCCCAGCGCGTAGGCAAGGGTGCCACTGGTTATCTGCTGCGGGTCGAGATATGGCGTGACATAGACGTCGCTTGCCAGCAGCAGCTCGATGATGTCCCGCTGCGCCATGTATTCACCGATGAATGAGACGTGGTTCTCAAGCCCGAGGTGGTTGACCGTCTCGACGAGCTGATTGCGGTATCTCTCGCCTTCGTGGCGACGCAGCTCCGGGTGGGTCTGGCCTGCGATCAAGTAGAGGGCCTCCGGGTGGCGCTCGACGAGCGCCGGCATGGCCTCGATCATGTACTCGATGCCCTTGCGAGGGTCCACCAGGCCGAAGGTCGAGATGATCGTCCGGTGGGGCACGCCCAGCTTCTTCTTCATGCGCCCTCGGCCATGCGGACGGATCGCGGGCATGCCGTGCGGAATCACCACCGGCACCTTGGCGATGCCATAGCTCTGGGCGAGGATCTCGGCCGCCACCTGGGCCATCACGACGATCGCGTCGCTCAGCTCAACAGCGGAGCGGATCGCCTCCCGCATCGACGGCGACGGCTCGGGTGGCACCGTGTGCAGGGTGACGACGACCGGCTTCCGAAGAGCTTCGAGGAATGGACGCAGGTGGTCCTCGTACACGCCGTCGGTCCACGTCCCGTACAGCCCGAATTCGTGCTGCACGTTGACGATGTCGGCGCTCGAGCGGTTGATCGCTTCAGCCGCTGCGCGGTAGTTGCGCGCCTCCCCTTGCCTGATGCGCCAGCGGACCTCGCCGCCATACAACCGTGCCTCGTTGGGCTCGTCGATCGCTGCCACGTTGCACGCCACACGCGGATCGGCCGCCCTGATGGCGGCCATCAGGTCCGCCGTGAAAGTCGCGATGCCGCAACGGCGGGGCAGACTCGAGGACACGAACACGATCCTCAAGCTGGTCTCGAGGCCGTGCGACCTACCGACCGGACGGATCGGGTGGTGGCGCGAGGGCAGCGTCCTATGGCGACGCAGTGCTGCTTGGCTTGCATACCGGACGATCATGACGGCGTCAGGCGCGCCTGTGGTCGCCGGGAGGTGGAGGGCGCCAGTCCCGTGCCCGGCGTTGCAGCCCCGCCCGCACCTTGAATCGCCGACCCGATATCTCCGATGGCTGAATGGCCAGC
>JBGPOC010000269.1:0-3500 GCA_041487825.1 Candidatus Dormibacteraceae bacterium
CCTCACCTTTACCGTGGTCGATCATCAGCCCCCCAGGCTAACCGGACGTGAGAAGGAAGTCGATGTAGCTGCCGTCTGCCGCGAAGTCGACGATCGCCCCGCGCAGGAGGTCTGCCGAGTAGTCGCTGCCCGGGTTGAGGCACATCGTGCGCCCGATCTTCTGCGCTCCTCGCGACTCGTGGATGTGGCCGTGGAGTCCGACCTCCGGCTCGTATTTCTTGATCGCCTCGCGAACGGCCTTGCTGCCGACGGGGATGATGCTCGGGCGGCCGCCCCGGATCACGGGGCGAAGGGTGTCGTCCAGCTCAGCGGCGAAGTCGAGGCTTGACCCATACGGAGGGCAGTGGAAGTTCACCACCAGGTGGCTCCCGGCCGGCGCCGGATCAAGGATGGCTGCCAGTCGCTTGCCGAGCTCGTCCTCGTCGAACTCCCGCTCAGTGTTCCAGGGGGTTGGCGTGACGTCGCCGCAGCTGGCCAGGAGCACCGGGCCGAGCTCGCACAGCTCGCGCTCCGGGCACTCGATGCGCGGCTCCGACTTGAGTACCGGGTCGATGGACAGAGGGTCGTCATTGCCTGGGGTGATCAAGCAACGCACTCGCGGCGCAAGGCGCTCCTCGGTGAGGCGGCACCAGGCGTGAATCTGCTCCGTGATCGCATCGTGAAATGCCGTGGTCACGAACTGGGGGTCTGCGTCCATACGCTCCAGGTCCTCGCTGCTGGCCATCATCGAGTAGAAGCCGAGGCGGTTGATCTCGGCCCGGAGCTGTTCCTCCTCTTCTCGCGGCACGGTCACCGTCTGGCCGCGCACCTCGGCCGACAGCGATCCATTGACGGAGCGGATGGGCACGAGGCCCTTGCCGGCGATGTCGCCGCCCAGGATCAGGGCGTCGGCGTCATACGACTCCGCGGCTGCGATGAACTTCCGGAAGCACCGGTCCGAGCCGTGCACATCGGTCGCGAAGAAGATGCGGAGGGCCCGCTTCTTGGCACGGCTACCGAACATGGGCCTTACTCGATTTGATTACTCGGGGGGCAGCTCCCGCATGGCGAGGCGCAGGTCGATCGATGACTGCTGCAGGCGCATCTGTCGCGCGATCAGGTAGATGACTGGACCGGCTCCGAGCACCAGCACGAGGGTGACCACCGACGACACGGTGAAGGCGCCGAACACCTCCGGGTGGGCAATGATCAGGTAGACCACGATCAACGCGAGCACCGAGGTCGCCGCGCCCCACAGGGCGGGTATCGGGATGCCGCCGATCCGAGGCAGGTCCTTCGCGCCCGGCTTCATGATGAGGTCGGGCCGGCGGAAGGGGAGGGCCGTCGCCGCCACGCCGCCGGCGAGGATGATCAGCGCCACGAATAGCGCGAGGTTGGCCACGATGTTGGCCAGGTTCAGGTAGGCCGCCAGCAGCGCGAAGACGATGCCGCCCGCCACCGCCACGATGATGGCGTTGGTCGGTACGGCGCCGCGCTCGCTGACCTTGGCAAGGCTGATGGGCAGCAAGCGGTCGAAGGCGAGCGCGAACAGCACGCGCGTGACGACGGCGACAAACGCGAGGTCCACGGCCAGCTCGGCCGACGGGACCGCGATGCCGATGAGGATCTTGGAGATCGGGTCGCCCGACAGCACCAGGCCGTAGCCGAGACCGCCGGCGGATGACTGGAGGCTGGTGATCGCACCGTACGCCGTCGGGTCGCCGGCGCCGAGCTTGGCCTGCGACTGCATGAAGTTGAGGCCGACGGTGTTGAGCATCAGCAGCCACACTCCGAGCCACACGACGATGAGCAGCACGATGCTGATCACCGACGCATATATGTAAGTTCTGCCGGGTCGCTTCAGCTCACCACCGACGTAGTAGGAGTACAGGACGCCGTTGTAGTTCAGGACCATGAAGGGAACCGCGGTCAGCGATGCGGTCACTGAAACTCCAAGCGGAATGTTGTCCTTCGCGGCGGCGGCCAGGAGGTCGTTGTAGGCGGTCGGGTGGCCGCTGAACTGACCAAACGCTGTGATGAAATCGCTGTGCGAGTGGGTGATCAGAAGCCATCCCAGGACCAGGAACGCGACCAGCTGAATAATCACAAGAGCGAGGATCACCTGGGCGAGGCGGCGCAGAGAGACCCACGAAGCGGCGCCGACGACAAGCAGCATCACGACGCTGATGATGGCGATGGCCGTATGGCTGGTGACCTGGTTGGCGGCGTCGCTGATGGCGGAGCTGCCAAAGGCCGCACCCAGCGCCGTTAGCAGGAAGGGAAAGTACTGGGCCGTGAAGTTCGCGTTCGCAGCAAGGATGTACGTGAACGCGATGCAGATACCGATGCCGAAAACGGCGCCCAGAGCGGGCGAGATGATTCGGGACACGTACACGTACTCGCCGCCGGCGCGCGGGATGGCCTCGAGAAGGTACTTGTAGGCAAACATCGCCACCAGCCAGATGCCCGCGCCGAGCAGAAGCGGCAGAGTCATGTCGGCCTGGTTGAAAGCGGTCAAGCCCGCGTTGAAGTTGATGAACGTGTTCACGACCGCGACCGAGGCGAGCGAGATTGCAGTTGCGGCGGGAATCCCAAGCTCGCGTACGAGGCCCGACGACTGCCGGGTGAACAGGCCCTGCCCGGCAGGCGCCTTACCGCTGATCGGCGTACTGGCCATCCCTACTTCCTCCCCTTCGGGCCTTCAGGCCCACACGTCCGTTTACGAACCGCTCACGATCGCGCGGAGGAAGGGACGCGTCCCAGGGCCCCGCGACTAGGTCCATTGGAAGGTTCCACCTGGAAGGTTCCAGAACAATATCGGAAGCCCTACGCGCCGTCAAGGAGACGTCACCTCGGCCACGTCGACCCATCGCCGCTCCGCGGCGGCGCGCTCGATGGCCTCGCAAACCGCCTGCACCGCGGCGCCCTGCCGGAAGTCAGGCTTCCAGGGTCCGGCCGGCCAGCGCTCCAGCAGGTCGCCCAGGTGGTTTACGAAGCTCGACCCGTAGCCGACGCCCTGGCCGATCGGCCACCAGTCGCTCGCGTAGGGATGGGTGGGGTGCTCGGCTCGGATCCGGCGCATGCCGTACAGGCCGGGTGAGTCGGCACCCTCGCCATACAGCAGCTCGTTCAGCCGCGCGTACTCGAATACCAGCGTTCCGCTCTCTCCGTTGACCTCGATCGTGAAGTCACAAGGCCTGCGGACGGCGGTGCGCGCCATCTCGAACACGCCACGCGCGCCCGACTCGAATCGCACCAGTGCCGAGGAGGCTTCGTCGACCGACACCGGCAGCGAACCGCGGGCGCCCGGGTTGGCGCGCTCGCGAACGAATGTCTCGGACTGGGCGCAGACCTCGGCCACCCCGCCGACCATCCACAGGGCCAGGTCTATGAGGTGGCTCCCCAGATCCGCGATCGTGGAGCCGCCCATCGCACGGTCGAATCGCCAGTCAAAAGGGATGGCCGGGTCGACGAATTCATCGGAAAGCCAGGTCGCCCGCCAGAGGCGCACCTTGCCGACC
>JBGPOC010000270.1:0-3477 GCA_041487825.1 Candidatus Dormibacteraceae bacterium
ATCCACCACTGCATGCGGTGGCTCGGCCAGGCACGCCGCGCCTTCGACATGCTCTGCGAGCGGGCCCTGCAGCGCGAGGCGTTTGGGAAGAAGCTCGCGAGCCACCAGACGGTGCAGAACTGGATCGCCGACTCGGCGGCGGAGATGCAGGCGGCGCGCCTGATGACGCTCCAGGCTGCCTGGATGATCGACACCGAGGGCCCGTCGGCGGCCCGCAAGGAGATCTCGCTGATCAAGTTCTTCGGGGCGAAGGTGCTTCACGACGTGATCGATCGCGCCATCCAGATCCACGGCTCGCTCGGCTACTCGTCCGACCTTCCGCTGGAGGAGATGTACCGCCACGCGCGGGCGGCCCGCATGTACGACGGCCCCGACGAGGTCCACCGCGTGTCGGTGGCGCGCCAGATACTGTCGGGCTACGAGGCACCGAAGGGCATGTGGCCGCGCGAGCACGTCCCGAGTCGACGCGAGGCTGCGCGGCGAAAGTTCGCCGCCCTGCTGGAGGCCGCGGTCACCGACTCGTAGAGGCGGCACCCCCCCGGCTCGCGCCCCTCTCCCGCCCGGCCCGCTACGCGGGCGGGCCACCCTCCCCCCTGAAGGGGGTAGGTTAGGGGCGGCTCTCCGCCAGGTGCAGCCGGTCCCAGTCCGAATACGGCCCGTTGACGTGAATGATCCGCTTCAGGCCCGCCTGCTCCAGGAGGCTCGCCGCGATGCCCGCACGGTACCCGGACGCGCAGTGCACCGCGACCGGTGCCTCAGGAGGAATCTCGACCGCACGGTGCGGTATGTCAGGCACGTAGATGTGAAGCGCACCGGGCACGTGCCCCGCCGACCACTCGTGCTCGTCACGGGTGTCCACGACCGTCATCGGTTCGGCGCTGAGGATCCACGCCGCCATGTCCTCGACTTCGACCGTCTGGAACGTGGAAAGGTCACGGCCGGATTCGCGCCAGGCGTCCATACCGCCGTCGAGCGCGCCGGCGATTGCGTCGAACCCGATCCGGTGCAACTGGAGCTGAGCCTCGCGATGCTGCGCGTCGGTGCCGCCCGCCAGCACGATGCGCCGGCCCCGCGGCACGAGCCACCCGACCCACGCGCTCAGCGGGCCGTCCAGGCCGATGCAGTAGCTCCCCGGGATGTGTCCGCGGTCATACTCCCGGCCGACGCGAACGTCCACCACCGCGGCGCCAGCATCCATCAGCGCCGCCACCGCGTCCGCGTGCAGCTTCTCGGGCGCGGCCGGGTGGCGGCCCAGCAGCGGGGCGCCCTGGCGGTTGATCGAGGCCATGTCGCGGTAGTAGGCCGGATAGCGCTGCTGGTTGAGCACTCGCGCCAGGAACGGCATAACCTCGGTGGTCTCGAAGAACGGGTTGGTCGCGCGCTCCGCGCCAAGGGTCGTCTGGTATCCACCGCCACCCCCCGTGCCACAGAAGGACCCACTGCCGTGGGTCGGGAACACCGCGATGTCGTCCGGCAGGCCGCGCAGCCGGACCTGCAAGGTCCGCAGAGCCTCCAGCGCGAGATGCACGGCCATATGCGGGCCGAAGAGGTCGGTGCGCGCGATCGCGCCCACCATGACGGCGCCGCCTGAGAAGAGCGCGCGCGGCCGATCACCCTCCAGGAGCAGGTAGCTCAGATGGTCAGGTGTGTGCCCGGGCGTATGGAGCGCCCGCAGCGTGATCTCCCCCACCTCCAGCTCCTGGCCGGCGGGCAGCTCGGCGATGTCGGTCCCTGCCTCAGCCTCGAGCTCGCGCCGGCCCGAGACGTAGTCGTTGTGCAGGTGCGTGTCCAGGGCGCGGACCACCTTGACGCCGAGCGACTCGGCCCGGCTCAGGTAGCCGTCGACATCACGCAGAGGATCGATCACGACGGCGACGCCGCGCTCCCGGTGGGTCACGAGAAAGCTGGAGTTGCCCAGCTCGGGTGCTGGAAACGATTCGACCGAGAACCCCGTCATCACCCCAACGAGATCGGCGCGGTCGTCAGGAGCACCCAGATGGTGACCAGCGTCACCGCCACCGCGCCTCCGTAGAAGAGCACCTGCGCAGGCCGGTGCTTGGCGGCCGGGACTCCGAGGTCGATGAGCAGGTAGCGCAGGCGGTGGGCGAAGTGGAAGAACGGCACCGAGATCAGGACGACCAGGTACAGCTTCACGATCGGGTTGCCCAGGATGCTGATCCAGGTGTCGTAGTGCCTGTCGACGACCTTGACGATGCCCAGGGGTCCGAGGATGCCCTGGACCAGGATGTGCACCGGCAGCAGGACGGCGGCGAACAATCCTCCCTGGGAGAACAGGAACCACCAGAATAGGTGCGCCAGCGCAGGCTTCTGAGCGGCTCCCGGTTTCGCGCTCATCGCGCGAAGCCGATGAGGACGGCGCCGATGACGATCGAGGCCACGAGCCAGATGCCGAACTGCGAAGCGACGACCAGGCGCGAAGGAACCGGCTTGTCCATGACCTTGAAGTGGAGGATCACGCCTGCCAGGCTGAGAAAGGTGAAGCTGTGGTACAGCGCGAACAGCAGGCAGATGACGCTGAACACCACGAACGCGGTGGAACTCGGCGGGTAGAAGCCCGAAGCTCCGCGCCCGGCACGCTGGATCTCGTAGATGAACCAGAGCAGCCACAACGCCAGGGGCAGCGCCGTGAATTCGCGGACCATGTACCAGAAGTAGTGGCCCTTGCGCATCCACCAGCCGGCGCCCATCGCGGGCTTGTATGTGCGCGTGGCGACGCGCGTCGCCGGATCGGTCTCGACGCTCATTCGCGGTTCCCGTAAGGGAGGATGAAACGCACTGAGGTGTCGAGCTTGGTCTGCTGGATGGCCTTGGCCGGGTCGACGCCCTTGGGACAGACGACGGAGCATTCGCCGACGAAACTGCAATCCCAGATCCCCTCCGAGTGGGCGATCACCGGCAATCGCTCCTTGGTCCCCTGGTCGCGAGAATCCAGGTTGTAGCGGCGCGCCAGCGCGATGGCGGCCGGACCGAGGAATCCGTCGTCCAGCCCGTATACGGGGCAGGCCGCGTAGCACAGCATGCAGTTGATGCACTGGCTGAACTGGCGGAAGTCGTCGATCTGGCTCATCGTCTGACGATGCTCGCCCGAGCCCAGCGGAAGCTCCTGCTTGCGGATGATCCAGGGCTTGATCGACTTGAGCTTGTTCATGAAGTCTTCCATGTCGACGACGAGGTCGCGGACGATCGGGAAGTTGTTCAGCGGAGTCACCGTCACCGATCGCGGCCAGTAGTCGCGAAGGAATGCGCTGCACGTCAGCTTCGGCGTCCCGTTGACCGTCATGCCGCAGCTCCCGCAAATGCCCATGCGGCACGACCATCGATAACTGAGGCTGCCGTCGACGTGCGCCTTGATGTAGTTGAGGGCATCCAGCACGACCATGCTCTCGTCGCTGAAGGGAATGTCGTACGACTGTAGGCGCGGCGCCTCGTCCTTCTCCGGGTCGAACCGCGTCGCGC
>JBGPOC010000271.1:0-3420 GCA_041487825.1 Candidatus Dormibacteraceae bacterium
ACCCCGCTCGCGATCCTGGCCGGTTGTGGTTTGGGGCTCCTCGCCAGCGCCGTCCTGGTCCTGAACAACCTGCGCGACATCGAGACAGATTCCGCTGCAGGGAAGCGGACCCTGGCCACGCGCATCGGCAGGGGGCCGACCCTGGTCCTCCTGCTCGTGCTCGTCACCTGCGCGTTCGCAGTGCCGATCGTCATCCTCGTCTCGCGACTCGCCGGGGTGACGATCATGCTGATGCACTTCGGCATCCCGATCACCGCCGTACCGGTTCGCACCGCCTTCGCTACACGAAGCAGTCCGCAGCTCGTCGGAGCCTTGAAGCGGATGGCGGCCGCGGAGCTTGCCTACGCGCTCCTGTTCACGGTCGGGCTGTTCGCGTCATGACCGCCTACATCACGGCCCGGCGACCGGCCGACGTCGCGCTCGACGTCGAACGCTGGCGGAGAAGGGGCTGCCGCTCGTTCGTTCTGCGGCAGATGTACGGGGGAGGGTTTCTGGACCGTGAACGGTTGGGGGCAGCCCGATATGCGGCCGGGCTTCAGGCCGACGTGGAGCTCGAGGTGGAGGGTTCGGGCTTCTCAGAAGCGGCCTCAAGGTGAGCCAGGAGCAATCTGGCGAACGCCTCAGGCCGCTCCTGGTGCACGCTGTGGCCCGACCGCTGGACGATCGCCACGCGCCCGTGCGGGACCGACGCCGCCAGGCGGCGCGCCGACGCGACATAGCCGTGGTCGAGCTGGCCGGCAACGAACGTGCACGGGCATGTGACCCGGGCGAGGTCGTCCCAGATCGGTCGCATGGCGCCGGCGCCCATCCCCCGCAGCGATTCAGCGAGGCCGGCCGCGCGGTTGTTCATCCGCTCCGCTCGCACCTTGGCGACGAACGAGGGCCCGCGTCGCTCCAAGCCTGCGAACAGCGGCAGGCTGCTCCAGTAGTTGACGAAGGCCTCCAGGCCGTCCGTCTCGATGCGCTGGGCGAGCGCCTCGTCGCCGCGGCGCCTGCCCTCGCGTGCGTCCTCCTCCAGCCCGGCATGGGCGCCGATGGTGAGCAGCGACAGGATGCGCTCCGGCCGCCTGGCCGCGACGTGGAGCGCGAGCCGTCCCCCCATCGAGTATCCGATGAGGTGTGTTCGCGCAATCTCGAGGTGGTCCCACATCATCTCGAGGTCTGCGGTGCAGGCTTCCATCGTGTGCGGCGCGCCCGGCCGAACGCGGGTGTCGCCGTGGCCGCGCAGGTCTGGCACGATCCATTGCCAGCCGGCCGGCATGTTGGAGATCACCTCGTGCCAGCTGTGCCCGGCCTGGGTGAAGCCGTGGAGCAGCGTGACCGGCATACCTTCGCCGATCACCTCATAGTTGAGCCGAACGTCAGCCCCTTGCAGCACAGGCCAATCGTATGGATGTAACGCAATCTTTCGCCGCAACCTTCGTCGACGAGCTCGCCGCGCAGGGCGTCGAGTTCGCCTGCATCTCGCCGGGATCGCGATCGGCGCCGATTGCGATGGCCCTGCAGCGTCACCCCAAGATCCGCGTCTTCGTGCATATCGACGAGCGAAGCGGCTCGTTCTTCGGGGTGGGCCTCGGCAAGGCGACAGGGAAGCCGGCTGTGCTGCTCTGCACGTCGGGCACGGCGGCGGCGGAATTCCACCCCGCCGTTGTCGAAGCGTTCCAATCGCGAACCCCGCTGATCGTCCTCACCGCAGACCGGCCGCCTGAGCTTCGGGAGGTAGGCGCGAACCAGTCCATCGATCAGCAGCGCCTGTACGGATCCGCCGTGCGCTGGTTCTTCGATCCGGGACCGCCGCTGGAAGCAGCCAACGCCTCGCGGCTCTGGCGCCACCTCGCCTCGCGCGCTTACGCGGAGGCGGCCGCAGGGCCCGTGCATCTCAATCTTCCGTTCCGAGAGCCGCTGGTGCCGACGCCGGGCGAGGTCCCGGCCGCACTCGGTGCCTCCGGTCAGACGGTGAGCGTCGGTCGAACGCTTCCGACGCCGATCCAGGTGACGGCGCTCGCATCTGCGCTGCAGCGGTCGCAGCGGCCGTTGGTCGTGGCCGGCGAGATGCGCGACGGCGAGCGGCTCGCTCCCGGGCTGAACCGCCTCGGCCTCCCGGTGCTGGCCGAGCCAAGCTCGCAGCTCCGCCGAGTGGAGACCGGAGCCGCGGTGGAGTCCTACGAGGCGCTCCTGCGTGCGGGCTGGTCGCTCCAGCATGGCCCCGACCTGGTTGTCCGACTCGGCGGCACTCCGACCTCGAAGGTGCTCAACACGTGGCTTGCCGCCACCTCCGCGCCCACTTTCCTGATCGACCCCGAACGCGCTTGGCGGGACGAGGACCAGGTCGCCGGTCAGGTCATCGCCTGCGATCCGCAAGCCCTCCTCGAGGCCGTGCCGGCGATGGACCGAAACACATGGCGAGACGAGTGGATTGCCGCCGGCAAGCGTGCCACCGCAGCGATTGCGGCCTCCTTCGTTTCGACGCCGATGCATGAAGGCCACATCGTGCGCGCGCTCGCTGCGCGGCTTCCCGACAACGGCCAGGTGTTCGTCGGCTCGAGCATGCCCATCCGCGCCGCAGACAGCTTCTGGCCGATCGCCAAGACCCAGCAGCGTTTCTTCGGCAACCGCGGCGCGAGCGGCATCGATGGGCTTGTTTCCACGGGTCTCGGCCTCGCCGCGGGGCGGAGCAACGTCCCGACCGTGCTGTTGCTCGGTGACCTCTCCCTCTACCACGACATGAACGGCCTCTGGGCGATGCGGCGCCATGGGCTTCGCGCGACCGTTGTGGTGTGCGACAACAACGGTGGCGGGGTGTTCAACTTTCTGCCGCAGGCCCAGCACCAGGATGTGTTCGAGGAGATCTTCGCCACGCCCCTCGGGCTTGATTTCGCGCAGGTCGCGCGCCTCTACGACCTCGTCTACAGCCCCGTCTCGGATCGGGCCGGCCTCGAGCCCGCGCTGGCGGACGCGCTCGCCGCGCAGACGCCGACCCTGGTCGTGGTCAAGTTCAAGCGCGAGGACAGCGTCAACGGCCACCGCATCTGCTGGGAGGCCGCCTCAGCCGCATTGAGATGAGGGAAAACCCTGAGGCGGCCTGATGGTTTTCCTTCATGACTCCCATTCCGGTATATCGATGGGATTGATTTAAGAAGAGTCACTCCTGGCCACGCTTGGGAGTGGTTGGGGCAAAGTCATGGCCGGGGGGACCCCGGCCAACCCTGCCACGCTGGAGTTGGGCCTCAGCCGTTCAGGAAGTCGACCAGCAGGCGGTTGAACTTTTCGGGGTGCTCGAGGTTGGGGAGGTGCGCGGCGTCGCTCATGACCACCTTGCGAGCGCCTTTGATCTTCGACGCGAGAAGGTCGGCCGTGATGTGGGTTTCGGGGAGGTCGTCTTTCCCGACCACGATCAATGTCGGCGCGGTGATTTCCCCG
>JBGPOC010000272.1:0-3402 GCA_041487825.1 Candidatus Dormibacteraceae bacterium
CCACTCTCTCCTCGACGAACCTCTCCAGGAGCGCCGCCGGCGCCTCGAAGGGCTCAGCCTGCGCCATCCGTTTCTACTCGCCCGAGTCGAAGAGGCCTCCAGCCCGGACGACCTCGACCGCATCTTCGCCGACACTCGGGAACGCGGAAATGAGGGCCTGATGCTCAAGGACCCGATGAGCTTGTACACCCCCGGCCGGCGTGGGCTCGCGTGGCTGAAGCTCAAGCGCCCCCTGGCGACGCTGGACGTTGTCGTGACCGCGGTGGAATGGGGGCACGGCAAGCGCAAGGGGGTTCTTTCCGACTACACGTTCGCGGTGCTCGACGCCGCGTCCGGGCGCCTCGTCAACGTCGGCAAGGCCTACACCGGGCTGACCAATGCTGAGATCGCGACCATGACGCGGCGATTCCTCGAGCTAACCGTGCAGGACCTGGGGCACGTCCGGCTCGTCGAGCCGGTGGTCGTGCTCGAGGTCGCGACCAGCCCGTCAGACCTCGACCGGATCTTCGCCGACACCCGTGAGCGCGGCCACGAGGGCCTGATGGTGAAAGACCCGGCGAGCCCCTACACGCCCGGCCGGCGGGGCCTGGCGTGGTTGAAGCTGAAGCGGCCGCTCGCGACCCTCGATGTCGTGGTGACAGCTGTGGAATGGGGGCACGGCAAGCGCAAGGGCGTGCTCTCCGACTACACCTTTGCGGTGAAGGATGCCGGCAAGGACATCCTGGTCAACGTGGGCAAGGCTTACACGGGCTTGACCGACGCGGAGATCGCGGCTATGACCGAACGGTTCAAGGAGATCACGCTGGAAGATCGCGGCTGGGCACGAATCGTGAAACCGGAGGTCGTCCTTGAAGTGGCGTTCGATTCCATTCAGCGATCCAATCGCCACGCGAGCGGGTATGCGCTCCGATTCCCGCGCATCGTCCGCATCCGCGATGACAAGCCGGTCGATGAGATAGACACGCTCGAGCGCGTCGCGGAACTCTACGAGCGTTACTTCGGGAGCGCGACCGAAACGGCGCTTTCGGAGGTCGCCGAGACATGAAGCTCACGTTCATGGGGACCGCCGGTGCGCGCTTCATGGTCGCCAAGCAGCTCGCAGCGTCCGGTGGTCTCTACCTCGAGGATGGCAAGGCGCGCATCGCCCTCGACCCCGGTCCTGGCGCCGTCGTGCAGTACGCCAAGCGCAAGGTCGACCTGACCAAGCTCGACGCGATCGTGGTCAGCCACCGCCACCTCGACCACTGCGGCGACGTCAACGTCATGGTCGAGGCCATGACCGAGGGAGGGTTCGCGCATCGCGGGCGGCTCTTCTGCCCTTCGGACGCTCTTGACGACGATCCGGTCGTCCTTCGATACCTCCGCCACTTCCCTCAGGAGGTCGTGCGGCTGCAGCCCGAAACCACCTACACGGTCAATGGCGTCGAATTCTCGACCAGCCCGCGCCACATCCACCAGGTGGAGACCTACGGGTTCCGTTTCGGCGACAAGCTCGGGCTGGTGACGGACTCCGCCTACTACGACGGCATCGCCGAGCAGCATCGGGCGGAGGTGATGGTGATCCACGTGGTGCTGATGCATTGCCGCGCCGAGCTTCCTCATCTCTGCCTGGACGATGCCGAGCGGATCATCCGCGAGGCCAAGCCACGCCTCGCGATCCTCACCCACTTCGGCATGACCGTGTGGCGCGCGCATCCGTGGGAGCTCGCGGCGGACCTCACGCAGCGGTTGGGCATCGAGGTCAAGGCCGCGCGAGACGGCATGAGCGTGGACCTATGAGCCCGCAACAGCGATTCCTGCTGCTGCTCATCCTGGTCGGCGCGCTCGCGACGGTGCTCGGTCTGGTCTCGAAGCGCGCGAAGCTGCTGCCGTACCCGGTCGTCCTTGCCGCAGCGGGCGTGGTCATCGGGTTGCTGCCCGGCGGCCAGCTGGGACACGTCGGCGCAGACGTGATCCTCCTAGCCTTCGTGCCCGGCCTTGTCTTCGAGGCAGCGCTCACGCTCGACCTGGTAGAGCTCAGGCGCAGGCTGCTCCCGGTGGCGCTGCTTGCAACGGCCGGTGTTGCGCTGACCGTGGTCCTGATCGGAACGCTGACCCACCTGATCCTCGGATTGAGCTGGGCCAGCGGGATGCTGCTGGGCGCAATCCTGGCCGCCACCGATCCGATAGCGGTGGTCACGCTGATGCGCCGGATGAACGCTCCCGCCGGCCTGTCCGCGATCCTCGAAGGCGAGAGCCTCTTCAACGACGGCACCGGCGTCGCCGTGTTCACCGCGGTGCTGGCGACCATCCTCAGCGGCGCCCCATCAATCGGCGATGCGGGGCTGCGCTTTCTCGAGATCACCCTGGGCGGCACCGCGATCGGCCTGGCTGCCGGCTTTCTGGGCCTGGCCTTGCTCCGGTTCGCCGAAGATGCACCCCTCGAGATCCTGGCCACGCTCGTCATCGCCTACGGGAGCTACCTCGCCGCCGACGTCGTCCACGCCTCGGGGATCGTCGCCGTGGTCGTTTCCGGCATCGTGGTGGCGCGCTACGGTGCCGCGCTCGGGAGGCTCCACGGTCCCCAGCTGCTCGGCTTCTGGAACCTGCTCGCCTTCGTTCTGAACGCGGTCCTCTTCATCCTGGTGGGGGCCGCCCTGCCCGCTTGGCGGCTGGTCCCCGTCCTGGGGTTGGTCGTGGTCGTGTTCCTGATCATGCTGCTGACCCGGGCGGTGCCGGTCTACGGCCTTCTCGGGGCGGCCGGGCTCAGGCCGCCGCCGATCCCGTGGGCATGGCGACATCTGACGTTCTGGGCCGGGCTTCGCGGCGCGCTCTCGGTGGCCCTGGCGCTTTCGGTCGCCGAGCTGCCGGGGGTCGACAGCAGGGTCTCGCTGATCGCCTACGGGGTGGTCCTGCTGTCGCTGCTGGTCCAGGGAGGGCTGGTCACCCCTGTCACACGGGCCCTCGGCATCGAGAAACCGGCTTGAGCCGAGCCGCCACTCGCGGGGGCTGGAGGTGGCGTGGATCGGTGGCCCTCGTCGCGGTCGCCCTCGCCTTCGTCATCTACCCGCTCATCGAAAGCAGCAACGACGTCATCAGCTCCGACTGGCCGGCGTTCGCGACCGGCGCGAGGCTGATCGTCGAGAACCCCGGCTATCTGTACGACCTCGACACGCAGCGCGACGTTCAGCTCCAGGTCACCGGCGGCCGAACCCTGATCACCCTTGGCATCAACGGCATCCTTCCGTTCCTGGCGCCGGCCTGGGTCGCATTCTTCGCCGTCCCGTTCGAGTTGCTGGGCACCGACCTGGGCGGAAGGCTCTGGATCCTGGTCGGCCTTGCGTGCCTGGCCCTGGGCCTCTACCTGGCAGTGCGCCCCCGACCACCCACGGCCGTCCTCCCGGCCTTTGCCTCGGTGCCGAC
>JBGPOC010000273.1:0-3392 GCA_041487825.1 Candidatus Dormibacteraceae bacterium
AGGTCACAAGAACCCTCAAGAAGCTCGGGATGCACTCCTCTGACACCGCGGAGCTGCTGTTCGAGGACTGCCGCGTGCCGGTCGGCAACCTGATCGGGGACGAAGGCGAGGGTTTCAAGAACCTCATGTGGGAGCTGCAGGGCGAGCGCATGATCGCCGCCGCAGGGGCGATCGCGGGCGCGACGCGCGTCTTCGAGTACACGCTGGAGTACGCGCGGAACCGCAAGGCCTTCGGGAAACCCATCTCGCAGTTCCAGGTGATCAAGCACAAGCTCGTCGACATGGGAACCCGGATCGCGGCGGTCCAGTCACTCGTATACCAGACGGCCCAGCAGTGGGACGCCGGCGAGTACCCGGTGCGGGAGATCTCGCAATCGAAGCTCCTGGCCACCCAGCTCGCGTGCGACGTTGCCGACGACGCCATCCAGATCCTGGGTGGACACGGCTACATGAGCGAGTTCCCGGTCGAGCGGGCGTGGCGGGACGCCCGCCTGGCGAGGATCGGAGCCGGGACCGACGAGATCATGAAGGAGATCATCGCCAAGACCTACGGCTTATGACCCTGCGCGCAACCCTGTTCGCAGGTTGCGAGCCGGAGGTGGCTGCGGGGCCGGACGGTCGGATCCTGGCGGTTGGGGTAGGCGCTCGGCAGGCGGCGGGTCGCACCGCCGAGCTGGTTCGGCTCCGCGGCCGCGCTCTGCCGGGCCTGATCGACTCCCACATCCACCTCGAGGGGTTGGCGGACAGACATCTCACCCTCGACCTCACGGCCAGCGCCAGCCTCGAGGAAGCGCTCGCGGCGATCCGCGTCTGGTCCGCCCGGTTGCCTGAAGGCGCCTGGGTGATCGGCGCCGGCTGGTACAACGACGCCTGGCCGAAACCCGCGTTCCCGAGCGGGCGCCTTCTGGACGCGGCGGCCGGCGGGCGCCCCGTCTACCTGCGGCGCAAGGACGGCCACTCCGCCTGGGTTTCGAGCGTCGCCCTCCAACTTGCGGGCATCAGCGCCACCACCACCGACCCGCCTGGAGGCGTGATCGACCGCGATGGTCGCGGCCGGCCGACCGGCATCCTGCGTGAGACCGCCATGCAGGCGGTTTCCTCAATCGTGCCCCGGGCGGGCGACGCGGATCTCGACGAGGCGATGGCCAGGGCGCTGGCGGCGCTGGCTGAGTTGGGCCTGACAGCGGCCCACTCGATGGACAGCGCGCGAGGCTTCGCGTCCCTGCAGCGGCTCCACGCCAGGGATCGGCTGCCCATCCGCGTCACCTACAACCTCCCACTGGCCGATCTTCACCACGCCGAGCGGCTGGGGGTGCGGTCCGGCTGGGGCGACGAGTGGCTGCGGATCTGGGGCGTGAAGGCGTTCCTCGACGGATCTCTCGGCAGCCGGACCGCAGAGATGCTCGATGGGTCGGGAACGGCACGACTCCCGCAGGCCGAGCTGGTGGAGATGGTCGATCGGTGCGTCCGCGCCGAGCTCAACGTCTGCCTGCACGCGATCGGCGATGCAGCGGTGAGGCGCGCCCTCGATGCGCTCGCCCGCCGGCGCGGCGCCTGGCGCTCCTGGCGTCCTCGAATCGAGCACGCGCAGTGCGTCGATCCCAAGGACGTTCCTCGATTCGCGCGGATCGGCGTGATCGCATCGATGCAGCCCATCCACGCGGTGGCCGATCGGGAGCTTGCCGACCAGCACTGGCCGCTCGTCACCTCGCACGCTTACGCCTGGGGCTCCCTGGAGCGAGCCGGCGCGCGGCTCGCGTTCGGTTCCGACGCTCCCGTGGAGTCCGCCGACCCGCTGCTCGGCATCGATGCGGCAATGGCATGGAGGCGGCGGGCCAAATGGCACCCGGAGCTGGCCGTCTCCCGGGCAAAGGCGCTGCGCGCCTACACCGCGGGCGCCGCGTATGCGGTCGGCATGGAACAAGACGCGGGGTCGCTTCGCTTGGGAAAGCTGTGCGACATCACCGTCGTGGACGACATGGGCGTGACCGCCACCATCGTTGGCGGCCAGGTCAGCTGGAGGAGAACGCCTCGCTGAGCTTGGCTGCGGTCTGGAGAAGGTGCTCGTTGACCACCTTCACCTCTCCGAGGACCGGCATGAAGCTGGTGTCGCCGTTCCAGCGCGGCACCACATGAAGGTGGACGTGGTCCGGTATCCCGGCCCCCGCGACGCGGCCGATGTTGGCGCCGATGTTGAACCCCTCCGGCCTCAACGAGGTTTTGAGGACAGTGATGGTCCGCCTGAGCGCGCGCATGAGGTCGGCCGTTTGCCCGTCGTCGAGGTCTTCGAGCCCACCCACGTGAGCCACCGGGGCGACCATCGTGTGGCCGGGGTTATACGGAAACTTGTTCAGGAGCACGAGCGCGCCGGCGGGCCGCCAGACGACCAGCGTCGCGTCCCTGTCGTCGGGGTGCTCGATGACGCGACAGAACAGGCAGCCGGGCCTCGGCTCCTCGGTGATGTACTCCATGCGCCACGGCGCCCACAGTCGCTCCATTGATCTACGTCCTCTTCTTCGTCGGGGTGACGGCGGTGTGGGGATGGACCTTCGTTGTCGTCAAGAACGCGATAGCAGAGTATCCGACGCTGCCCTTCCTGCAGCTTCGATTCCTGCTCGCCTTCCTGGTGATGGTGATCCTGGTCCGGCGGCTGCCCACGCGCAAGGAACTGCTGGTTGGGCTCCTGGCGGGGGCTGTGCTGGCGGCGGGTTACCTGGCCCAGACGGTCGGCCTCAGCCTGATCACCCCAGGAAACGCTGGGTTGATCACCGGTCTCCTGGTGCTGTTCACGCCGCTCATCGACCGCCTTTTCGGCGTCCCGCTGAAGCGCCGCACGATCATCGCGGTGATCTGCGCTGTGGTCGGGATCGGCATGCTCACCGGTGGGCCGTCAGGCTTCGGAATCGGCGACATCCTGGTCATCGCGTGCGCCGTGCTCTTTGCGCTCCACATCGTTCTGCTTGGCCGGTGGTCGCCCGGACTCTCGTCGGCGCCGCTGGCGATGGTGCAGATGGGCGCCTGCGCTCTGATCTTCAGCGCCGGCGGCTCGTGGTCACTGCGCATGCCGAGCGCCGACGTCTGGATCGCGATCGGCATCACGGGCGTCTTCGCCTCAGCCCTGGCCTTCTACATCCAGACCTGGGCCCAGGCGCACATCGACGCGAGCCGGACTGCGCTGATCATCGCCATGGAGCCGGCATGGGCGGTGGCCGCGGCCGTGGTGCTCGCCGGCCAGAGGTTTGGGCCGTTGCAGGCTGCCGGCGCGGCCCTGGTGTTGGCCGCAATCGTGGGTCACGAACTCGCGCCCCTAAAATCTAAGGCTCCAGAGCATGAGCCCATCGAGACATAGCGGTTACGTACCCCAGGACATAGAGCCCAAGTGGCAGAAGATC
>JBGPOC010000274.1:0-3372 GCA_041487825.1 Candidatus Dormibacteraceae bacterium
ACGCCCGCTCGACCCGAGCCCGGCTCCGCTCCATCTTCGCCCGGGCCGCCGGGGCCAGCACCACCTTCTCGCCGTGACGAGCCACGGCCACCACCTGCTCCTCGCCCAGGCCGGCGCCACGCAGCGTGACCGTCACAGGTGGAAGGCTAGCGTCTTCGGTGGCGTGGAGAGCGTCCAGGGCTCGGACCCCTTGCCCCGACCCCTCCCCCACTTGGGTGGAGGGAGCCCTTACTGATGTTCTTGAGCGCTTCTCGGCGGCTCAGCCCGCTGAGCCTTGCCTCATTCGCCGCCACGTAGCGCGACACCTCGTCGGGATCGGTCCACGCGTAGGACCGGAGCGCCCAGCCGATCGCCTTGCGGATGAAGAAGTTGCGGTCGGCAAGGTTGGGCTCGATGTTCGCGTACAGCAGGTCTAGGTCGGTCATCTCCTTGAAGGAGATCTGGCAGATGATCGAAACGCGCCTTTTCCAGAGGTCCTTGTCTACACTCCAGGCGCGCATCACCGGACGCAGCCGGTCCGGGTAGGACCGAAGGAGGTCGCCGACTTGGTGCGCCATCTCATCCACGTAGTCCCACCACGCCCCGGTTGTGATCAGCTCCTGGTACATCGGCAGCACCGCCGGCGTCCTGCATTCCCGGTGACTCCTTAGGCCCAGCAGCGCGATGGCCGCGTACCGCTCCTCGCGGAAGTGGGCTTCGCGCCAGAGCTCGAGAACCGCCGCGCGCCATTCTTTGCACGTTGCTAGCGGATGGTCGGCGAACACACTTTTGGACAGCGCCCGCAGCTCGGGGGAGGAAACGCCCCGGTAAGGCATCTCGGATTTCATGTACGCCTGCATGCGCGGAGCGCGGTCGCGATCGGCGGCCGCGGCGAGCGCGGAGCGCAATGCAACCGCCAGGGCGGTCACGGAGCGGGGATGTAGCGGGCGCTCACCGGCGAGCCGTCCTCGGCTTCGACGACCCAGGTCGAGCCCTTGTCGAGCGACAACTGGGCGCCCTTCACGATCCGGCGCCTGGTCAATTCTTCAACCAGCTCCTGGATGACGTCTCCATGCGTGCACAGCAGCACATCGTCGAGGCCGGGATTCTTCATGAACCGGAAGGCGCCAATCATCCCCGCGCCCTCCGCCAGGTGCGGCGTGGTCTGGACGGCGAGTCGTCGGGCGCGAGCGAGCGGTTCGACGGTCTGTACGCATCGCACGTAAGGACTCGAGAGGACCGCAGAGATCGCATACGGCCCGAACACCGAGACCAGGGTCTCGGCCTGTTTGAATCCACTCTTGCTGAGCGGGCGGATGCGATCGTCGTCCTCCCAATGACTTCGGCTTCCTGCCTTCGCGTGGCGCACCAGGTAGAACGTGGCCACTCAGCGACCCACCAATCCCCTCACGTCAAGGCATCCAGTCACGCAAAGGCTTGCGATCCAAGGATTTCCAGATCTTCGGCCACCTCGCGCGCGCGTCCTCCGCTGCGACGTGCTCCATCGCAATGAGCTCTCCCGCGACGAACGCCCGGCGGCCGCTGATGCGAGTGCCCCGCAGCCACGCCTGCGCGGTGACGCTGTCCTGGTGCTCACCGAGGATTGTCTGGAGCTTGGCCGCGGAGCGCGCGAACGATGCGGCGCCGGCACCGACCACCGGCGCCACGGCTTCGGCTGCGTATCGCGCCCGCTTGGCCAGGATGCGAATTCGATGGAGGTCCGCATCCGCCGGCAGGTCTGGCAGATGCCTGACCGCGGAGCGCAGCCGGCGCCACGGACCGCTTGCCAGAAGGGGCAACACAGAACCGGCCGGCTGATCCGCGTCGGGCAACGTGGCGGGCGCATGCGCGGCAGCCACCAGCCTCTCGAGGAGGTCCACGTACCGCGTGGAGTCGAGATCCACCATGAGCTTCTTCCGAAGGCTCTCGATATCCACCTCGAGGAGATGGAGGAGTGCGATCGCCGATCGCAAATCGTTGGCAGGCAGCGAATTCGCCCGTGCGCGAAGCCGCTCGAGCAGCACCTCCTGGTCGCGCACCGCGCCCAGACCAAGCGCGAGCCAACCCAGCTCGGATCGAAGTGGGTCCGTCCATTCGGGGTCGAGTAGAGGGCCGAAGGTCCGCAGGTGCGATCGCAGCTTCCGCGTCGACACACGAGCCTGATGCACCGCCTCCGGATCGCCGCTGGTTCGCACGAGTGGGTCTTGATAGAGCAGAGCGGCGACCGACTGCGCGATCACGGTGCGGATCACGTCGCGCGCGGGCGAGTCCGGCTGCACCACCGACGGCGCTACCTCCGGCGGCTCCATGGCGCGCGGGCCAAGGGCCCGGATGTGCTTGGGTGTTGGATCCGGAACGCCAGCCCCGGCTCCACGCAACCGCGCGACGACAGGCGCCACGATGGCTTCATCGGCCCCGCCGGAGACCTCGACCTCGATCTCGCGGAACCGGGCGGCCACACGGCGACCGTCGCGCACCGACACCTCGTCGTCGACGACCTCCGCCATTCGCCGGCCCGCCGAGTCCAGAAGCCGGACGCGCCGGCGCAGAGTCGAGAGGCGCGCGACGGCAATCAGGTCGGCGTTGCGGACATAGGCGCGGACGACCGCGACCGCGGCCGGGGGCGGCTTCTTCGCGCCGCCCTCGAAGTTGAGCTCGTCCCGCTCGAGAAGGCTAGGGCTCTGGCCCTCGCCGGCGAGGTGGGTCGGTGGAAGCTTCAGCGTCCAACCCTCTCCGGCGCGGTGGCGCAGGGAGACCCCCCAGCGCGCGAGTCGGAGGTCGGCGGTGTCGAAGTAGATGGTCTCGAGCCGCATTGCTTCGGGGGCGGTGACGGTGACGCCGTCGAGGACTCCACCGAGGTCCGGAAGATGAAACGCGGGACCGGCCCCGAGCTTTATCTCACGCTCGAGCATGCGTGACGCCGTTGACCACCCCATTGCCACGAGCGCTTTCGAGAGCCAGCTCCTGGAAGCGCTTGTGGGAGTTGAGTCCTTTGATGTTGGGCACTCGCTTCCACGAGCCGTCCGGGCAGAGCTCCCAGGCCAGGACATCGTCCGCGAGCAACGTCTCGAGTATCTGTGAGAGCCGGTCGCACAGTTTGGCGTCGGTGACCGGCACCACAGCCTCCACCCGCCGGTCGAGGTTTCGCGGCATCAGGTCTGACGAGCCGAGGTAGTACTCGGGCTGAGCGTTTTTGCCGAAGCAGAAGATTCGCGAGTGCTCGAGAAACCGCCCGACGATGGAACGCACCCTGATCCGCTCCGAAAGTCCCGGGACGCCGGGCCTGAGCGAGCACATGCTGCGAACGATGAGGTCGATTTGCGCCCCTGCCTGCGATGCGGCGTAAAGGGCATCGATCATCTCGGGGTCGACAAGGTTGTTGACCTTGATGAG
>JBGPOC010000275.1:0-3372 GCA_041487825.1 Candidatus Dormibacteraceae bacterium
CATCGCCTCCCAGAACACGTAGAAGAGGACGAGGTCGACGGCCATGAAGACGCCCGCGAGCCCCGCCTCCATGGCGAGAATCAACCCCAGGAAACGGTTCGAGTTCCGCATCGAGGTCGGGGTCGCGAGCACCGCGATCACCGATAGGAAGGCGTTGAGGACGACCAGCCAGATGCTGATCCCGTCCACCCCGAGGCGGTAGAAGACCGACAGCTGCGGGACCCACGGGAGCTCCTCCAGGAACTGGTATCGATGCCCCGCCGGGTCGAACAGGACCGCCGCGGTGATCGCCAGGCCCAGCACGAAGAGCGTGGTGATCGCGCTCATCAGCTTGCTCCAGCGCGGAGGCATGAAGGCGACGAGGGCGCCGGCGATGAGGGGGAGCAGCCACAGGATGGTGAGCGTCACGAATTCGCCCTAACCAAGATCAGGATCGCCGCGATGCAGGCTCCGGCGAGGAAGACGAGCACGTAGTTGCGGAAATAGCCGCTCTGGGTGAGGCTCAGGCCGCCCGCGCCGGCTTCGGCCGCCCGCCCGGTCGCGACGACCAGGCCCTCGAGCACGGGCTCTTCGAAGTCCCGCCGGCCGTAATCGGCGGCGGCATCCATTGGGCGCACGAATGTGGCGTTGTAGATCTCGTCGAAGTAGTACTTGCGCTCCAGCAGGTTCTGGAGCCAGGGCACCGCGGCGCTCCAGGGCTTCCAGGCCTGGGTGACGTACATGCGATACGCGGCAAGGAAGAGGAGTCCGGCGAGGGCCATGGTGACCAG
This sequence comes from Candidatus Dormibacteraceae bacterium, assembly GCA_041487825.1. Classification (GTDB taxonomy): domain Bacteria; phylum Chloroflexota; class Dormibacteria; order Dormibacterales; family Dormibacteraceae; genus Palsa-872. The sequence continues at coordinate 771 of JBGPOC010000275.1, forward strand.
GGACATGACGACGTCGGCGGTCCCACCTTCCCACGGCTGCGCCCCCACGACGCCGGCCAGGAAGTCAGACACGTTCTGCGGGCCGAAACCCAGGGCGCGGGTCTGGATGAGGCCGCCGACGGTGGCGAGGATCGCCAGCACCACGACAGGGATCAGCATCACCGGAGGTGCCTCGTGCGGGTGCTCGACCGGGCGCTGAGGCGAGGGCTTGCCCGCGAACGACATCCACCACATGCGGCCGGTGTAGAAGCCGGTGATCAGGGCGGTGACGAAGCCGATGCCCCAGACGATCAGCGAGAGCGTGCTGTCCGGCTTGGAGAAGGCGGCGCCGAGGATCTGCTCCTTGGAGAAGAAGCCGGCGAAGGGGATGAGGCCGACGAGCGAAACCGCGCCGATAAGGAACGACCACGACGTGCGCGGGAGCTGTTTGAAGAGGCCCCCGTACTTGCGCATGTCCTGCTCGTCGTGCATCGCGTGGATGACGTTGCCGGCGGCCATGAAGAGGAGGGCCTTGAAGAAGGCGTGGGACATGAGATGGAAGAGGCCGGCGGAGTAGGCGCCGATGCCGACGGCCAGGAACATGTACCCGATCTGGCTCATGGTCGAGTAGGCGAGCACGCGCTTGATGTCGGTCTGGACGATGGCGATCGTGGCCGCGAACAGCGCGGTGACGGCGCCGATGATCGCGACCGCCCCGTGGGCGTAGATGGCGAAGTCGTAGATCGGGTGCATCCGGGCGACGAGATACACGCCGGCGGTGACCATGGTCGCGGCGTGGATGAGGGCGCTGACGGGAGTTGGCCCCTCCATCGCGTCGGGCAGCCATGTGTGGAGCGGCAGCTGCGCGGACTTTGCGACCGCACCGACGAGCAACAGGAAGGCGATCAGTTCCAAGCTCGGGCTCTCCGCGCTGCGCAACTGCAGCGTGCATACGGCGCCTGGCGGGCAGTAGTTGGGATTCGTGATGGCCTGAAAAGCGTTTGCGTAGGTGACGGAGTGGTAGGTGACGAAGATGACGAACGCGCCGAGGATCATGCCGACGTCGCCGATCACGTTCATGACGAACGCCTTTCGCGCCGCCAACACGGCGGAGCGGCGGTGGTACCAGAAGCCGATCAGGAAGTACGAGCTCAGGCCGACCATCGCCCAGCCGACGATGAGGAAGACGAAGTTCCCGGCCAGGACGAGCAGCAGCATCGAGAAGATGAAGACGTCCATGTAGGTGAAGAAGCGCGCGGAGCTCGGGTCGTCCTCGTGCGCCATGTAGCCGACGGCGTAGGTGACGATCAGCCCGCCGACCCCGGTGATGACCAGGCACATGAAGATCGACAGGTTGTCGACCAGGAGGTTGAAAGGCACCTCGAACGAGCCGCTCTTGATCCACGTGAAATAGGTGATGTCCTGGCATTGCACGTAGTCACACCTGGCCGGCCCGCCGGTTTGGAGCCAGACGAAGAGCGCGACTACAAACGCAAATGACGCCCACACCACGCCCGGCCCAACGATCTTGGTGTAGATGCGAGGCAGGCGCCAACCGCGGCCGGCGAGAAAAATCGCTCCCGCGGCTGGTAACAACAGAACGGCAAGGGCCTGTTGTCCCGTGTTCATCCCTTCAGCTCGCTGAGGTCGTCGACGTCCTCGACGTCGCGCACCCGGAAGATGTCGACGAGGATCGCCAGGCCCACGACGGCCTCCGCCGCGGCGACGGTCATCACCATGAGCGCGAAGAGCTGCCCCTCGAGGTTCTGCAGCTGACGCGAGAACGTGACCAGCGTGAGGTTCACCGCGTTCAACATCAGCTCGATGCAGATGAGGATCACCAGCGGGTTGCGCCGGACCAGCACGCCGACCGCGCCGAGTGTGAAGAGGACCGCGCCCAGGAGCAGGAACCAGGACGAGTCGAGCTGCGACCCGCCGATGTTGAGGGTGCTCATCTCTCTTCCGTCTGGGGGAAGTCTCCCCCCGTTCCGGCGGCCGGGCCAAACCCTTCCCCCGCCGGCCCCCCCTCCCGCCTTTCTTCCTTATGGCTCAGGTAGATCGCGCCGATCGCGGCGGTGAGCAGCAGGATCGAGGTGAGCTCGAAGGGGTAGAGGTAGTTCGTGAACAGCCCGACCGCGATCGACTGCACGGTGCCGAAGACGTTCAGGTCGGTCTGGTCGGGCTGCCGGTACTGGACGCCCTGCAGCATCGTCCAGGTGAGGGCCAGGAAGACGAGGGCGAAAAGGGCCGAGAGCCATGGCTGGAACCGGAGCCGGCCGTGAGCGGTTTCGCGCACCGGCCCGAGCAGGGCGATCACGAACAGGAACAGCACCATGACCGCGCCGGCGTAGACGATGATCTGGACCACGAAGACGAACTGGGCGCTCAGCAGCAGGAACAGGATCGACAGCGCGATCATCACCACGACCAGGCTGAGAACGCAGCGGATGGGTTCGCGGAAGGCGATGACGCCAACGCCTCCCGCCACGGCCATCGCTGCGGCGACCAGGAATACAGCGATTGCCACGCCTACGTCGCCTCTTCTTTCTTCTTGGCGCTGAGCCGCGCTTCGACGTCTGGCGGGAGCGGCTCCAGCAGCTTCTCCTTGGTGTAGATGAACTTC
>JBGPOC010000276.1:0-3366 GCA_041487825.1 Candidatus Dormibacteraceae bacterium
CGACGTGAGCGACCGTGCCGAGCTCGAGAAGGCCCTGCGCGAGCTCACTGAGCGGGTGGTCGAGCGCCTCAAGGCCGAAGGCGTTCGTGCCCGGACGATCTACGTCAAGCTGAAGCTTCCGGACTTCAGGCTGGTGAGCCGCCAGGTGAGCCGGACGAGCCCGACCGACGACGTCGAGACGATCTTCCGCGCCGCCCGGTCGGCGTTGGAGAAGTCGCACGTCGAGTCCCGACCTGTTCGCCTGATCGGGGTGGGCCTGTCTGGCCTCGAACACCCTGAGCCCGACCTGCAGCTGACCCTGTTCGACTAGCCGGACTCCGGTCGATCACGGGGCGAGGGAGCATGGCGAGGACCTCGCCGAGGGTCGACCAGCCGTGCACCTCCCGGGCTCGGGCGATCAGGGCGCGAAAAACCATCGCCGTCGCGCGCGCGTCGTCGAGCGCGGCGTGAGCGGGCGTCACGTCAAGGCTCAGCTCCTGCACCAGGCGGGCGAGCCCGGGGGTCTGACCCTTCGGGAGGTCGAGCACCAGCCTGGCGAGCGCTGAGGTGTCGACGATCGGATGCCGTAGTGGGCTCTCGAGCCCGCGACCGACCAGCCAGCTGTCGAACGCGTCGTGGCTGTGCTCGACGAGGACGGCGGCGTGCGCAAAACGCAGGAAAGCCCGCCGGGCATCACCGAACTCGGGAGCTCCAATCAACATCGAACGGTCGATGTGATGACGCTTCTTGGCATACGGATTGATGGGCGCTCGGCAATCGACAAGGGTGTCGAAGAACGAAAGTGGGCCGGACAGCTTGAACCGTTCTGCGCCGAGCTCCAGGACCAGGAATGGAGCGTTGCCGGTGGTTTCAACGTCGATGGCGACGAACTGGGCATCTTCCAGCCGGGTCTGTGGTCCGAGCTCGGGAGCGTCGACCGCGATCTCCTGCCACGGAACCGGCTGAGAAGCCCCACGTGGCTTGAGCAAGACGGGCTTCAATGCTGCCGCCTGAGCGCGGTGCGCAGAAACTGGATCTCGTCCCGCGTCATCGCCCTGAGAAGGATGACTGCCGCGGCGTAGACCGCCATACCCAGCAGCACGACCAGGACGACGCTTCCACCCCGCACATCTCGCAGCGGATAGATCACCACACCCATCGCGACGCCGGCGAGGATGGGGCGCCATGAGACGGCCGCCAGGTTCAGCGAGCCAAGATACCTGGTTGTCAGCCACCAGCCCGTGCTGACCAGCACCACCTCCGTGACCACAGTCGTCCAGCTCGCTGCGATGTAGCCGAAGGATGGGATGAGAATCAGGTTCAGAATGAGGTTGACGACCAGGCTGGCGCCGGCGGCTTTGGCATAGGTTGCCTGCCGGTCGAGGACGGTCAGGGCGCCGATGAAGGCGTTGTTCACGAAAGCGAAGACGTAGGCGAGCGCCAGGATCTGCAGCGCCGGAATCGACTGCGGGTAGAAGCCCGACCACAGGCCGGCCAAGGGATGCGCGAGGAGGACCACGCCGACCGAAAGGGGCCAGCCCAACATCAGCATCGCCTTGAAGAACATCGCTACCGCGGTCTGCAGACGGTCAGGTGATCTGTGCTGATAGACCGCCAGCACTGGCAGCACTACCCCGAGCATCGTGATCGGCACAAAGAGCAAGGCCTCGAACGGCCTGTATGCGAATGAGTACCAGCCGACCTCAGCGCTGGTCTTGAAGAGCTTGAGGATGGGCACATCCAGCTTCCAGTAAAGGGTGCTGAGTACGAACGTGACCGCGAAAGGAAGGCCCATCCAGAACCATTGCCGCAGCAGCGCCGGCTCGAACCGCCACCGGAAACGCGCGATCTTCAAGGAATGCAGAAGGATGGAGAAGAAGACGCAGTCGAAGGCGTACATGGCGACATAGGCCCACAGGAAGTACTGGATCCCCTGGTGACTTAGAACACCGACGAGGGTCAGGCCCAAGAGAATCAAGCTCTCGAGGACGATCGCGATGGCCTCGAAGCCGAGGCGCTGGAGGGCGTAAAGCGTGTAGCGGAGGAGGTTCGCGTAGGACGTCACCACCATGAGGATGTAGCCCGGGATGAGCAGGTCGCCAAGCCTGAGGAAATAGAGCGCGGCCGCCAGAACCGGCAGCGAGATGACGGCGAGGACCACTCGCGCGCTCATGAGGTTCTGCAGGTAGCGCTCGATCTCGGACGGTCGGCGCGCGCCCTCGCGCTGGTAAAGGACGTTGAAGCCCAGGTCGAGGAACACGGGCGACACGAGCGCGGTCACCGCCACGACCGTGTTGAAGTCGCCAAACCGCGAATCGCGGAGGCTCGAGGCGGTGGCGAACACGGTCACCAGCGCGATCAGCCTTGAGACGACCCGTGCTCCGAGAATCAGTACGGTGTTGCGGAGCGCCCGTGAACCGAGGCCGGCAGTCGAGACATGAGAGCCGTCTTGTGGGGCGTCGTGCTCTGACAACTGGCTGCATCCTAACGCTAGAGTTCGGGGTCACATGGCGGATCGGATGCGGATCCTGAGCGGAATGCGGCCCACGGGAAGGTTTCACCTGGGCAACTACCTGGGCGCGGCCAAGAACTGGGTCAACCTCCAGGACCAGTACGAATGCTTCTACTTCGTGGCCGACTACCACGCCCTGACGACCGAGCCGGACGGTCACACCGTCGAGAGCAAGATCTTCGATTTGACCGCCGACCTGATCGCGGTGGGTCTGGATCCGAAGCGGAGCGTCATCTACCAGCAGTCGAAGGTCCCCGAGGTGGCAGAGCTCGCCCTGCTGCTGTCGATGGTCACCCCGCTGAGCTGGGTGCTGCGCACCCCGACCTTCAAGGAGATGGTCAAGAAGCATCCTGACAACGTGAACCTCGGCCTGCTCTCATACCCCGTCCTCCAGGGCGCGGACATCGTCATCGTCAAGGGCGAGGGAGTCCCGGTAGGCAAGGACCAGCTCCCCCACCTCGAGCTCATCCGCGAGGTCGTCCGCAAGTTCAACCGCACATATGCACCGGTCTTCCCCGAGCCGAAGGCGCTGCTCCCCGAGTCGCCACTGGTTCGTGGCACCGACGGCAAGCAGCGAATGTCGAAGACCGTCGGCAACGTCGTCGGGGTCACTGAGGAGCCCGCCATCCTGCGCAAGCAGGTGCAGAGCATGGTCACCGACGTAAAACGCACGTACATGACCCAGCCCGGCCACCCCCGCACATGCAACGTGTGCGCGTTCTACAAGTTCTTCTTCGACGACTGGCAGCACTACTGGGACCTGTGCCGGAAAGCTCAGATCGGCTGCGGCGAAAAAAAGAAGCTCCTGGCCGAGCGGATGGTCGAGGTCTTCCGGCCGTTCCGAGAGGCGCGGGCCGAGCTCACGCCCGCCATCG
>JBGPOC010000277.1:0-3352 GCA_041487825.1 Candidatus Dormibacteraceae bacterium
AACCCGGGCCCTGCGGTCACCCAGTACGAGCTGCAGCCGGGAGCGGGCGTGCAGGTCAAGCGAATCACCGCGCTTCAAAACGACCTGTCGCTGGCGCTGGCCGCGGCTCCCTTGCGAATCGAGGCGCCGATACCAGGCAAGGCGGCGGTCGGCATCGAGGTGCCGAACAAGTCGGCAAGCCTAGTGACCATCAGGGAGGTGCTCGAGACCGCTGCCTTCCGGGAGGGCGCAAAAGCTCTTGCCCTCGGTCTTGGCAACGACGTCTCCGGGCAGTCGATCGTCGCCGACCTCACGCGGATGCCCCACCTGCTGATCGCCGGCGCGACCGGCCAGGGCAAGAGCGTTTGCATCAACGCGCTGATCACCAGCCTGCTTTTCCGGATGACGCCCGACCACATGCGGCTCCTCCTGATCGACCCGAAGCGAGTGGAGCTGACCAGTTACAACGGGCTCCCACACCTTGCGCTGCCCGTGCTCGTCGAGTCGCATCAGGCCGCGGCCGCGCTCCGCTGGGCGGTGGCCGAGATGGACCGCCGTTACAAGATGTTCTCGGCCGAAGGCGTGCGCAACATCGCCGCCTACAACGAGAAGGCCGTGCAGAAGCTCGCCCGCGAGCTCCCGTATGTCGTCATCGTGATCGACGAGCTCGCCGACCTGATGATGGTCGCCGCAGGTGAGATCGAGGAGCTGATCTGCCGAATCGCCCAGCTGGCCCGCGCGGTCGGCATCCACCTGGTGATCGCCACCCAGCGGCCGTCCGCGGACATCATCACCGGCCTCATCAAGGCCAACATCCCGTCACGCATAGCGTTCGCAGTCGGGTCGCAGGTCGACAGTCGCGTGATCCTCGACTCGGGTGGTGCGGAGAAGCTCCTCGGCCGCGGCGACATGCTCTACCAGCCGGTCGACGCCGGCAAGCCCACCCGAATCCAGGGTGCCTTCGTGAGCGACCCGGAGGTCGAGGCTGTGGTCAACTTCTGGAAGTCGCAGGGCCCGCCTCGTTACATGGAGGAGATCCTCGAGGAGGGCGCGGGCACGGAGTGGGAGAGAGGCGAGACCGTGGAGCGCAAGCTCGACCCGCTCTTCGCGCGTGCCGCGCGAGCCGTCGCTGCGGAAGGTGCCGCGTCGGTCTCGTTGGTGCAGCGCAAGTTCAACGTCGGCTATTCACGCGCGGGTCGCATCGTCGACCAGCTGGCCGAGAACCACGTCGTCGGCGGCTACCAGGGCTCGAAGTCCCGCGAGGTGATGATGAACCTGCCCGATGTTGACGAGCTGTTGGAGCGGCTGGGCATCGAATAAGGCAGCCGCCACGCTCATAACGATCCACGGCCGCCCGATCGGCCCGCTAGGGAGCGGGGTGGCAGCGCGGGAGTTCTCGTCGCAGACTTCTCCCTGGGACCCATCGTGAACCTACCCAACGCGCTGACCTTGAGCCGCTTGGCAGCGATTCCGCTGCTGATGATCCTGCTCATCGTTCGGTTCGACGGCCACGACCAGATCGCCGCGGTGCTCTTCCTCGTCTTCTCGTTCACGGACACCCTGGACGGCCAGATCGCGCGCCGCCGGGGCACCGTCAGCGACCTCGGCAAGTTCCTCGACCCCCTGGCCGACAAGCTCTTCGTGCTCTCGGTGCTCATCGTCCTGGTGCAGGAGGGCCTCGTGGCGGCGTGGGTAGTTGTGGTCATCTTCTCGCGCGAGCTGCTGATCACGATCCTGCGTTCGGTGGCCGCGAGCCAGGGCCGGGTGATCGCGGCGGCCCCGATGGGCAAGACGAAGACGGCGATGCAGATGGTTGCCGTGACCCTGCTGATCCTGCAGCGACCCTACCCCCTGCTGGTCCCGTACGCGGATCTGGCCGTCGGCGTCGCGATCATCTTCACGATCGGCAGCGGCGTCGACTACCTGTGGCGCTTCCGGCACGTGCTCCGGCCCTCCACGAACAGGGCCGCCCGTCCGGCGCCGAGTGGGGGAGCCCCTGGGTCCGAGTCACCCGTCGATCCGCTCGCTCGTGAGCTGGGCGGCCTCCTGTCGAAGGGGCGGCTCACACTTTCGGTCGCGGAGTCGTGCACCGGAGGGCTGCTCGCAGCCCTCGTCACCGACCAGCCGGGCAGCTCCGTCTATTTCATGGGCGGGCTGGTGGCGTACGCCGACGAGGTCAAGCGATCCCAACTCGGGGTGCCTGAGGCCATGCTGGATCGGCATGGAGCGGTGAGCGCGGAGGTTGCGGGCGCGATGGCGGAGGGCGCCCGCGCTCGATTCGGCACGACGATCGCCGCCTCCATCACGGGCATCGCCGGGCCCGACGCCGAGGGTTCCAAGCCCGTCGGTCTCACATACATCGCAGTCGCCACGCCCGAGGGTACGAAGTGCCAGGAGTACATGTTCAGCGGGGACCGCTGGTCCAACCGCCGCCAGGCGGCCGGCCAGGCGCTGCGCCTGCTGATCGAAGCCGCGCGCACGACTGCCGGAAGTTCCGCCGGGTGACCACTTGACCAACGAACGCATGTTCGTTAGACTTGCCCGACGGCCTACTTCGAGCATTGCTGTTAAGAACATGTTGACCTCAGCACCGCGACGTAGAACACTCGCCGCAACGACTTAGGAGGCATCGATTGGAACAAGACAAGGAAAAGGCAAAGTCCCTCGACTCGGCGATCTCCCAAATCGTCAAGAGCTACGGCAAGGGCGCGATCATGAAGTTGGGTGAGCAGGCCGCGCTGCGCGGCGACATCACGGTCATACCGACCGGCGCTCTGCTTCTCGACCTTGCTCTCGGAGTGGGGGGGATCCCCCGCGGCCGAGTCACCGAGCTCTACGGTCCGGAGTCGGCCGGCAAGACCACCCTCGCGCTGCACGTGATCGCGGAAGCGCAGAAGCTCGGCGGTGTGGCGGCCTTCGTCGATGCCGAGCACGCGCTGGACCCGCTGTACGCATCGCGCATCGGGGTCAAGATCGACGACCTGTTGATCAGCCAGCCGGACACGGGCGAGCAGGCGCTCGAGATCGTCGAGGTGCTCGTCAGGTCGGGCGCCATCGACGTCATCGTGATCGACTCGGTGGCGGCGCTGGTTCCTAAAGCCGAGATCGAAGGCGAGATGGGGGACGCCCATGTCGGCCTGCAGGCACGCCTGATGTCGCAAGCGCTCCGCAAGCTCACCGCGGCGATCTCGAAGTCCAACTGCTCGGTCATCTTCCTCAACCAGCTGCGCGAAAAGGTCGGGATCATGTTCGGCAACCCGGAGACCCAGCCGGGTGGCCGCGCGCTGAAGTTCTATTCGTCGGTGCGGCTCGACATCCGCAAGGTCGAGGTCATCAAGTCGGGCCTCGACTCGGTCGGCGCGCGGGTGAAGGT
>JBGPOC010000278.1:0-3348 GCA_041487825.1 Candidatus Dormibacteraceae bacterium
CCCCGTCAGCGGCAGCTCCTGGAAAAGGAGCATCCCCGCGGCATCGGCGAGGCGGTAGAACTCGTCGGGAAGCACATTTGCGACCACCCGCAGGGCGTCGAGGTTGGCCTCCCTGGCAATGCGAAGATCGGCGGCGAATCGCTCCGTGGTCAGCTCGTCGAGGCGAAGCGAAGGTGCATAGCACGCGCCGCGCATGAACATCGGCCGGCCGTTGACGGCGAAGTTCCAGCGGCGCGGCCCGATGTCCCACTTCAGATCTCTGAACGCGAAGGTGTCGTTCACCCGCGCCGATTCACCGGCTCCCGCAACGCTGGCGATCAGCTCGGCACGGTACATGGGTTGATCTCCCAACCTCCAGGGCTCCCACCGCCTCGCGCCAGGCAGGGCGAGTCGCATCGACACCGTCTGCTGGGTGCCGCCACCAAGGTGCACCTCGCGCCGCAGTCGAAGCGGATCGCGTCCAGGGCCGGACACGACCAGCTCGACCTCACCATCCATCTGGCGGCCGTCCAGGTTGCGAAGGCGCGCTTCGACCTCCAGGCGCCCGTCGTTGGCTTCTATGTGCGGCTTGAGCCTCATCCATTCGATGGTGATCGGACCCACGTATTCCAGCTCGACCGGGCGCCACAGCCCGATCGGCACCTCCCACCGGTATGGCGACGGCAGGCTCCAGTACGCGGATGCCGGATAGGGTTTGAGCTCGCCGTCGTTGAAGATCCCCATCACGTGGTGCTTCTTGTCGGGCTGCGTCTCAACCGGGGATTCGCAGCAGATGACGAGCAGGTTCTCGGCCTTCAGGTACGGCGTGAGGTCGAACCCGAACGGTGCGAAGTACCCGTAATGGGAACCCAGCAGCTTGCCATTGAGCCATGCGTTGGTCGCGAGAAACGCTCCGCCGAGGCGAAGCAGTACGCGGCCTGAATGATCGGGTCGGGCGAACTCCGTCCGGTACCAGACGGCCTGGTGACCTTCGCGTGCCGAGAGCTGGCGCGGCACCTCGATCGGTTGCCAACCCACACCTTTGCCGATGGTCAGGCGTTCGGCCTCTCCCTCGCCGAGCGGCGTCCACACCGCCTCCCAACCGCCGAGCTCGCGTATGCCGCCCGCCCGCTGCGGGAGGGGCAGGAACAGGCAGTCGCTCACGCCTGCCCCACTCCGTGATGTTGTTGCGACACGAAGGCGCCGTCCGCCGTCGTGCACACGATTACGGGCCGTTTAACCGCCGCTGCCAGCCCGCTCGCGCTATCCCTCTTGATGAGAGCCAGGATGCTCCCGCCAAAGCCGGCGCCCATGATGCGCGCGCCAAAGCACCCGGGCGCGGCCCAGGCCTTCTCCACCAACGCGTCGACGCCCGGGGTGGACACCTCGAAATCGTCTCGCAGGCTGCGGTGCGACTCCTTCAGCAACTCCCCCAACCGATCGAAATCGCGATGCCCGAGCGCCTCCACGAATGCATGCACGCGCGCGATCTCCGAATCGACGTGCCGGCGCCGGTTGGGCTGCCCGGCCTCGGCCTCCCGACGTCTCTGGTTGTAGGGCGTGGTGGCCAGAGCGCGGTGCTCTCCCGAATCGATGACTGCGATCAGCAGCTCCTGGGGAAATGGAACCGCGTGGTACGCAAGCGTTCCGCAGTCGAGGAGAAGCGCGTGACCGCGGCGCCCTAGGGCGGAGGCGAACTGATCCATGACCCCGACCTGGACGCCGGTGGCCTGCTGCTCGGCGCGCTGGCACGCGAGCGCCGCCTTCACTCCGTCCATCTCGGGCCTCAGCCCGGCGGCGATGGCGACGAGCAGCGCGGCCGAGGAGCTCAGGCCCGAGCCAGGCGGGATGTCAGACCGCACGCGAACGGCCTGCTTCGGAGCGCCGAGCTCCTCCCCAACGGCTCGCAGGTACTTGAGCCCACCCTTGACCCGGCTCTCCATCGACCACTCCGCCGCCGCGCGGCCCTCCACGTCGGTGTAACGGTCCACCGCAGCGGGCAGGACCACGCCGCCGAGATAGTCGACGTGCTCTCCAATGAGGTTCACGCGTCCGGGGGCGCGCCCGTGCCACGACTTGGCCTTAGATTCCACGCAGCTCCGCGGCGGTGTCTTCGGCATGCGCGTCGACAATGAACGCCCCCGCGCCGAGCTCCGAGCCGGCAAGGTATTTGAGCTTGTCGCGGCTCCGATTCGGCGGGTAGAACTCCACGTGGAAGTGATGGTCGGGCCCTCCGCGGCCCGGCGGCTTCTGGTGCATCGCCATCACATACGGAAGCGGCATGTCGAAGAGCCGGTCGTACTTCTGAAGCAGGCCCTTCAGGATGCGCGCAAACGATTCGTCGTCCTCGGCGTCGAGATCGAGCAGCCCGGTCCGGTGGCGGAGAGGAGCGATGTGGACCTCGTAGGGCCAGCGGGCGAACGACGGAACGAAAGCGATCCAGCGATCGTCGCTGAGGACTGTTCTCTCGCCTCCGCGCTCGCCCGCGAGCACGTCGCAATAAAGACAGCGTCCAGTCTCCCTGTGATGTCGCGTGTGCGCGCGCAGCTCCTGCCGGATGACCGGCGGGACGAATGGATATGCGTAGATCTGGCCATGCGGGTGGTTGAGGGTGACACCGATCGCTTCGCCGCGGTTCTCGAAGATGTAGACGTAGCGGACGTTAGGGAGCCGGCCGAGCTCCTGGGTGCGGTCGCGCCACACCTCGATCAGGTCCTCGATGTGCGCCACCGACTGCGCGCCGAGGGACGAATCGTGTTCGGGCGTGTAGCACACGACCTCGCAGCGCCCCTGTTCGCCTGTGAATGAAGGAAAGCGGTTTTCGAAAACGGCGACGTGGTAGTCGGGCTCCGGGATCTCGGTCTCGAGACGGCCGGGCCTGGTCGGACAGAGCGGACAGTGGTCGGCGGGCGGGTGGTATGTGCGGTCCTGCCGCCACGGCGCGACGGTGACCCATTCCTCGAGCAGCGGGTGCCAGCGAAGCTCGCTCAAGCGCGTTCGTAGTAGATGAGGTAGCGACCGTCCGGCTTCTGCACGACCCGCTTGCTCAGACGCCGCGTCCGGGCTCCGGAGGACATGGACCTTCGCCCTCCAGAAGGATTCGACGTTTCGCGAACCTTCCCTGGCTGCGCTGCGGTCGCCGGAGAGGGAGTTCTGCGAGGCATCGATCGAAAAGTGTAGTTGGGGACGAAGACCGGTCCGTGTTGGCGGTGCGCTGGTACACTCTCGTGCGAAGTTCACTGCCCGCGGGGCAAAGGAGGTGAGGCGGAAGCTTGGATAAACCGAATCGTGGTGCCAGCCGCCTCGTTTGCCAGCCGGGAGCTCGGGAGGACGTGAGCCTCTAGGGCTTCCATTTCCGGAACCGGCTCC
>JBGPOC010000279.1:0-3340 GCA_041487825.1 Candidatus Dormibacteraceae bacterium
CGTAGTCGTCAGCGCCGGCGAGGAGGTGCTCAACCTTGTCCTTCAGCGAGCTGCGCACGGTCAGGAAAACGACCGGGATCAAGCGGGTCCGAAAGTCCTTGCGGATCTCGGCGAGGATCTGGTCCCCGGTCGTCGAACCGAGCATGAGGTCGAGCAGGATGATGTCCGGGCGCCAGTCCACGGCGGCCTCGTGGGCCACCTCTCCGTCGCCGATCGGCACGCACTCGAAACCGGCGCGCTCCAGTACTCGCTTGACAAGCCGGAGCATCTGGTCGTCGTCGTCGACGACAAGTACGAGCTCGCGGGCGGCCGCCGAGCCATCTGCGCCGCCCGCTGTCCGGGCGGGTCCCGGCCTTCGACCGACCGTCACGGCGTGCTCTCAGTCGACTCGTCGGAGTCGGGAACGGGTGGGCGCCGCAGCTTTTCGGTCAGCGCGATCGCGCGCTCGGCCGCGACGCGTATCTCCTGGATGTCCGTGCGCACCGCCTCCGGATCCCCGGTTTCCTCGGCGATGAGCTCGCAGTAGTTCACAATCACCGCGAGCAGGTTTCGGAAATCGTGGATGAGGACCCGGTTCGCATCCTCCGATTGTTGAGCGCCCGCGTTCAAAGCCGCTTCACCAGTCGCCAAGTGTTCACCTCGCCGTCGCGTTTGTATCCCAGCTCATCGAGAGCTTTGCGCGCGATCGCGAGACCGCGGCCGGCCTCGCTCGTCGGGGCCGGCATCGCGCGAGGCATTTGATTATGAATGGGCGGTCCCTGGTCGGTAAAAGAAGCAATCGCGGTGTCCGCATCCAGGCGCAGGTCGTACTCGACTGGGGGCCCGTTCGTGCCGTGCCTTCCTGTGTAGATCAGCACGTTGGATCCGATCTCGGCGAGGGCCGTCTCGAACATGATCAGGTTGCGATCGTCCCTCCCGCGCCCGGTTCGCTCGCGGAGCAGTTCCACCGAGTGATGAAGGGTGTCCAATCCGTCTTCCAGTCGGGTGAGGATGGCGTGGAACTCAAACGGCTGTGACGGTACGTTGCGGCGGCCGGCCTCAGAAGCCAGTGAGCGCTTCCTCGACCGTGGCGTAGTACGGGAACACTCGGTCCAGGGTGGTCAGCTCAAGCACCACCCGCACCTGCTGATTCGGTGCGGCCAGCCTGAGGTCGCCCTGGGAGCTCCGGACCAGCTTCAGCGCCGCGATCACCGAGCCCAGCCCCGTGCTGTCGACGAAGCTCACGCCCTCCATGTCGATCACCAAACGAGGCTTGCCGTTCTTGACCGCCTCGCCGATCGCCTCCTTCAGGGTTGGAGCTCCGGTGACGTCGAGGCGACCGGACGGAGCCAGCACGGTCACTCCCGCCTCGGTCTGCCGGCTCTGGACGTCAAGGCTCATGCTGGCAAGACTACAGGGAGAAGGCGAAAGTAGAGCCGGCTTAGCTTCGATCGGGGGCACATGGAAGTCAGGCCGGCTTGTCCCCTCCTTACACTTCGGTGCGTGTCCGCCGCTGAGGGCCTGCTTCGCACGCTGATCGTCGACGACGAGGAGGCGCTGGCCAACGTCATGCAGCGCACGCTGCGAAGCCGAGGCTTCGAGTCCGACGTCGCCTTGACCGGTGCTGCGGCCCGCCAGCTCATCGACACCAGGGATTACGCCCTGGCCCTCCTCGATGTCAGGCTGCCCGACGAATCCGGCTACGGCCTCCTCGGTGAGCTCAGGGCCAGGCACCCTGATACGGCCGTCGTCATGATCTCAGGCGTTGACGACCCGGAGCTCGGGAAGGCCGCGGTCGAGCACGGCGCGTACGCGTACTTCGTCAAGCCGGTGGGGGCCACCGAGCTGTACCTGGCGGTGGTCAACGCGTTCCGGCGCCGGAGCATGGAGCTCGACTACCGCGCCAACCTGCGGCGCCTCGAGTCGCTGGTCGCCGAACGATCCGACCAGATGACCAAGGCCGCAAAGGTGCAGCAGGGTTTGCTGCCCGCCTCACCTCTGATCGGCGATGGCTTCGAGGTGGCCGCCCACTTTGCGCCCGCCCGTGAGATCAGCGGCGATTTCTACGACTGGTACCTGCCGGCCAAGGCCCGCGTGGCCGTGACGTTGGGGGACGTGATGGGCAAGGGGCTCCCGGCAGCCATCCTCATGGCGACGGTTCGAGCCGCCCTGCGCTCGGCGTCCGCACAGATCGGAACGGTGGAGCAGAGCGTGGAGCTGGCCGCCGGCGTGATGGCGGCCGCGCTTGAGGTCAACCAGGCGTACGTAACGCTCTTCCACGCCGTTTTCGACGTGGCCTCAGGCGAACTGAACTACATCGACGCCGGTCATGGGTATGCGCGCCTGGTGCGCGCCGACGGCCGCCAGGAGCTGCTGGCACAACGCGGAGCGCCTATCGGCCTGCTGGCCGACAGCACCCTCGAGCCGGGGAAGATCACTCTCAGTCGCGGAGACTCGCTGGTCGTCTTCTCCGACGGGCTGCTCGACCTGCGTCCCGACCTGGCCACCAAGGACATCCTCCTGCCGCTCGAGGCACGACGCGCCGAGCACGCTCAGGCGATGGTCGACATCCTGGCCGCCGGATCCGGCGACCACGAACTTTCGGACGACGTCACCGTCCTTGCGTTAAGAAGACTCTGACACCTGTGAGGTCCCTCGCCTTAAGAAGGCTCTGACGCTCGAACCGTCGCTCTGTCCTGCGGAGAGGCCGGCCCGAGCCAGCGCTCCAGGATCGCCGCCAGGACATGCAGCTTGAGTGGCTTTGAGATGTAATCGTCCATACCGGCCGCGAGGCAACGTTCACGGTCGCCGGACAGGGCGCCCGCCGTCATCGCGATCACCGGTGCGTGACGTCCTTCAGGTTCGCCGCGCCTGATCGCGCGCGTCGCCTCGAATCCATCCATCTCCGGCATGTGGCAGTCCATGAGTACGGCGTCGTACCGAATCTCGCCGAGTGCGCGCACGGCCTCGGCCCCATTGGCCGCGACGTCGGCCCTGTAACCGAGCTTCTCGACCATCCGCACCGCGACCTTCAGGTTGGCGACGTTGTCCTCGACCACGAGCACGCGTGCCCATCGATGTGAGGCCGCGGTCGCATCGGCCCCATCGGCCGCGGGAGTCTGCTTCCCTTCGACGGCGCCGGGCTCTCCTCCCTCGTCCCGAACCCGGCGGTTGGCGTGCGCAGGCCTGGCCGCCAGGAGCGAGTGCAGGACGTCGAACAGAAGAGACGGGCGCACCGGCTTGACGAGCTCCACGTCGATCCCCGGCACGGGGTGCTCGGAGTGACCTGCGGAAGTGAGGAGGATCACGACCATGTCCTTCAACGCGGGGTCGGCTCTGATCTCCGCTGCGACTGCCGCGC